>DDYT01000030.1:25829-47450 GCA_002348095.1 Erysipelotrichaceae bacterium UBA2227
AATCCGCGATAAGATTTTTGCGTCAACTTTCCTTGTAAGTCCTTCATCGTTTCCATCGCAACACCTACAACGATGATAATACCGGTTCCACCGACCGAAATCGAATTCGGAAGGTTAGAAACCATCGGTAAAATATACGGCAGTGCTGCAATGAAAGCTAAGAATAAGGCTCCCAATACAGTAATACGATTCAACACTTTTCCTAAATATTCCTTTGTTTCCGTACCCGGACGGATTCCCGGAATGTATGTGCCCGATTTATTCAGATTTTCTGCTATTTTTTCCGGATCGACTTGCAAGCCGGTATAGAAGAAGGTAAACAGAATGATCAGAACGACATAAATCGAAAGTCCCAGCGGTCGTTGGAAATTGAGGATTCCGGAAAGTGTCTGATAGAAATCACCTTGCGGGAAGAAACTTAATACGGTCACAGGTGCTGTCATGACTGCCGAAGCGAAGATGACCGGGATAACGCTTGCCGAGTTGATTTTCAGCGGCAAGTACGTAATATCGCTTTTCCCCTGACGCACCGAAGACGATGTGTACTGGATCGGAATCTTACGGACAGCATTTTGCATAAAAATGACCAAGATGATGATCGCTAAATACATTGCTACAAACAAGCCAAAATTCAATATGCCGGCAAACAGCGCAGCATTGCTGCTAGTGTCGACCAACGACTGAAATGCCTGAGAAAAACGGAATGGGATGTTAGAAACGATACCTCCAAAGATGATCATCGAGACACCGTTACCAATGCCGTGAACCGAAATCCGGTCCGCGAGCCAAAGCAAGAACATAGTACCGGCAGTAAGAACGATCGATACATAGAAATATATCGCCAATGAAGCATTGGGCAAAATACCATAGGAAATATCAAATGCATAGGTCATGGTAAAGGACTGAAGAAAGGCCAGTACTACCGCCAGATAGCGGGTAATCTTGTCCATTTTCATTTTCCCTTGTGCGCCCGACTTGGCCATTTCGGTCAATTGCGGGACAACGTCCATGGCTAACAACTGAATGATAATGGATGCCGTAATGTATGGCCCCACACCCATGGCTAAGACCGAGAACTCTTGGAGTGCTCCACCGCCTAACAGGTTCATCATACCTAAGATGGAATCATCGGAGATTCCGGCTAACAGCTTCCCGGTATCAACCATCGGAGCCGGTATGCCGGCACCCAAACGGAATACGAACATTATCGCTAATGTAAACAGAATGCGGCTGCGGATGTCTCGGTTTTTAAATAAGTCGATGAACATTTTGATCATGCTTAAATTACCTCAACTTTTCCGCCTGCCTGCTCAATCACTTCCACTGCGCTCTTCGAGAATTTGTTTGCTTGTACAGTTAATTTTTTCTCCAATGTGCCACCACCCAAAATCTTGACGCCATCCAGCTCTTGGCGAACCAAGCCGACAACTTTCAACAGTTCGATGGTAACCACGGTATCGTTTTCAAATGCATTCAATGCTTCTACATTGACGATCGAATACTCAACACGCGTAAAATTGGTAAATCCGCGCTTCGAAATACGACGGAACAACGGTGTTTGACCGCCTTCAAAACCTAAAGGTACACCACCGCCGGAACGGGCGTTTTGACCTTTGTGGCCTTTACCGGCAGTTTTACCTTGACCGGAACCTTGGCCGCGACCCAAACGCTTACGATTCTTACGGGACCCTTCGGAATATTGTAATTCATGTAATTTCATTTTCGCACCCTCCTGTTAACCGCGAATTTCTTCGGGTTTCTTGTCACGAAGTTTTGCTACTTTTTCAAGTGTCGTCAGTTCACCCAACGCGGTAACGGTTGCACGGACCATGTTGATCGGTGTACGGGAACCAATGCTCTTGGACAAGACATCGGTGATACCGGCCAATTCCAATACGGCACGAACCGAACCGCCGGCGATAACTCCGGTACCTTCACTGGCAGGACGAAGGAATACTTCGCCGGCACCGTAACGGCCCGTAATTGCATGCGGGATCGTCGTTCCGTTAACGATCGGAACACGGATCAGATTTTTCTTAGCATCTTCGATAGCCTTCTTGATTGCATCAGGCACTTCATTGGCCTTACCGGTACCAAAACCGACGCGGCCTTTTTTGTCACCAACAACGACCAAAGCGGCAAAGCGGAAACGGCGTCCGCCCTTAACGACCTTTGTTACACGGTTGATGACGACAACGCGCTCTTCAAACTCTTTTTCGCGCTCTCTGTCTACTCTTCTTGGTTTGCGTTCCATTGTTTAGCCCTCCTAGAAATTCAGTCCGGCTTCTCTGGCTGATTCAGCCAGCGCCTTGACACGACCGTGATACAAATAACCGCCGCGATCGAATACAACACTGCCAATATTCGCTTTCAATGCGCGAGCCGCAATTTCAGCACCGACAGCTTTCGCTGCTTCGATGTTACCTCCATTGGCAAGTTTCATTTCGACACTTGAAGCCGAAACCAAAGTTACCCCTTTGACATCATCAATGACCTGAACGGCAATGTTCGCATTGGAACGGAAGACACATAAACGTGGGCGCTCAGCAGTACCGCTGATTTTCGTACGAACGCGCTTATGACGACGAATTCTTTCTTCGTTTTTAGAAACTTTCTTAAGCATAGTTCAATATCTCCTTTCCCACTATTTCTTACCAGCCGTCTTGCCTTCTTTGCGACGGATGATTTCATTCTTATACTTGATACCTTTTCCAAGATATGGTTCCGGTGCGCGTACGGCACGAATATTCGCAGCCCACTCACCGACACGTTGCTTGTCGATACCTGCAACTGAAATTTCAGTCGGTTTTCCGATAGTGATATCTACACCCGGTTCTAATACAAATTCGACCGGATGAGAATAACCGACGTTCAATACTAATTTATTTCCGTTTAAGGCAGCGCGGTAACCGATACCTACCAACTCAAGTTGGCGGACAAATCCTTTGGTAACTCCTTCGATCATATTGTTCAGCAATGCGCGGGTCGTACCGTGCAATTGCTTGATATGTTTCTGATCATTCGGACGGGCTACTGTCAGGATTCCTTCGTTGACCGCAATGACTAATTCCGGATTAAACTGACGGGACAAGGTACCCTTGGGTCCTTTGACCGTCACTTCATTCGCAGCGCCGATAGTAACTTCAACATCGCTGGGAATGGTAATCGCTTTATTACCGATACGTGACATGATTTAGCTCCTTACCACACATAGGCGACGACTTCGCCACCGACATGTTTCTTTCTGGCATCCTTGTCTGTCAGAAGACCTGAAGACGTGGAAATAATGGCGATGCCTAAACCATTCAATACACGAGGCAGTTTATCGACTTCGGCATATACACGCAGTCCCGGTTTGGAAATGCGCTTGATACCGCTGATGACTTTCTCATTGTTCGGACCGTATTTCAAAGTGACGGTAAGAGTCTTCTTGACGTCGCCGCTGACACTGAAATCCGTAATGAAACCTTCTTGTTTCAAAATCTTAGCGATTTCTACTTTTTCTCTGCTTGCCGGAATCTCGACTACTTCGTGACGTGCCTGAACAGCGTTACGAATTCTTGTCAGCATATCAGCAATCGGATCTGTAATATTCATCATGACTGGTTCCTCCTTCCGTCGTTCTACCAGCTTGCCTTTTTGACACCCGGGATTTGACCTTTGTAAGCCAACTCACGGAAGCAAATACGGCACAACTGGAACTTTTGTAATACGGCATGCGGACGACCGCAGCGCTCACAACGGGTATACTCGCGAACTTGGAATTTTTGAGGACGTTGCTGCTTATTGATCATTGATTTTTTTGCCATGTTTCAGTCCTCCTACTTCTTCTCAAACGGCATGCCCATCAGCTGCAGCAATGCACGTGCTTCTTCATCCGTGTTAGCGCTGGTAACGATAACGATATCCATACCGCGTACACGATTGACCTTATCATAATTGATTTCAGGGAAAATCAACTGTTCCTTAACCCCTAAGGTGTAGTTGCCGCGACCATCGAAGGCACTGGAACTTACACCGCGGAAATCGCGGACGCGCGGTAAACCGATATTGACCAGTTTATCGAAGAATGAGTACATTCTTTCGCCACGCAATGTAACCTTACAGCCGATCGACATACCTTCGCGTAACTTGAAGTTCGCAACGGATTTCTTGGCTTTGGTGATGACCGGTTTTTGACCGGCGATCTGTGTCAGCTCAGCAACGGCCTCTTCCAATGCTTTCGGATTGGCAATAGCGTCACCAACACCCATGTTTATTACGATTTTTAAGACTTTCGGAGCTTGCATAACCGAGCTGTAGTCGAATTTCTTGACTAATGCCGGTACAACCTCCGTCTTATATTTTTCATTCAGACGGTTCATCGTTTGCTTCCTCCTTTACTTCACTGCGACACCGGTCTTTTTATAGACACGGGTCTTTTTGCCTTTAACTTCTTTAAATCCGACGCGGCTGACTTGTTTGCTCTTGGCATCGTACAACATGACGTTGGACACATGGATCGGAGCTTCTTTCTCAACGATGCCGCCATCCGGATTTGCTTGGGTCGGCTTTAAATGCTTTTTAGCTAAATTAACTCCCTCAACGATGACTTTTTCATCTTTCGGGAAAACGGCTGTGACTTCGCCGATAACACCTTTGCTAGCACCGGTAATGACTTTTACCTTATCGCCTTTTTTGATTTTCATTGATGTCACCTCCTATAACACTTCCGGAGCCAAAGATACGATTTTCATGAAATCTTTGTCACGGAGTTCTCTTGCCACAGGTCCGAAGATACGGGTTCCTTTTGGCGTATTGTCTTCTTTGATGATGACGACCGCATTGTCATCGAATTTGATGTAAGAACCGTTTTCGCGACGTACACCATATTTAGTGCGCACGACAACAGCCTTGACGACATCGCCCTTTTTCACGGTTCCGCCCGCAGTAGCTTCCTTCACGGTACATACGACGATGTCACCGATATTGGATGTGCGACGACGGCTTCCGCCTAAACAGCGAATGACTAACACTTCTTTGGCACCGGTATTGTCGGCTACCCGGCATCTGGTTTCGTTTTGAATCATAACTAGCCCTCCACCTAAAGAATGACGGCTTTTTCGACGATTTTAACGATGCGGAAACGTTTGGTTGCGGATAACGGACGTGTTTCCATGATTTCAACGATATCGTTGACTTTTGCTTCGTTTAACTCATCATGAGCCTTGAATTTCTTAGAATATTTAACACGCTTACCATACAACGGATGCCTCTTAGATGTAGTGACTTCGACGACGACCGTCTTATCCATCACATCGGAGACAACTTTACCGCGGTAAACTTTGCGATTCGATCTTTCCATATTAGTGACCTCCTATTGTTGACCACTAAGCGAACGCTCAGTGATTACCGTTTTAATACGCGCAATGGTTTTGCGTACTGTCTTAATGCGGGCGGAGTTGGATAATTGGCCGGTTGCTTGCTGAAAGCGCAGGTTAAATAATTCCTCTTTCAAAGAATCAATTTCCTGAAGCAATTCGACATTGCTTTTTTCGCGTATTTCTTTTACCAACATGCTTATTCCTCCTCGCCTTTACGGACAAACTTCGTTTTGATCGGAAGTTTATGAGATGCCAAGCGGAAAGCTTCTTTCGCTACAGCTTCATCTACACCACCGATTTCAAACAGGACGCGTCCGGGCTGAATAACGGCGACCCATCCTTCCGGAGCACCTTTACCTGAACCCATCCGCACTTCCAGCGGTTTTCTTGTGATTGCCATATGCGGGAAAATCTTAATCCACACTTGGCCGCCACGCTTCATATAACGAGTCATCGCGATACGCGCAGACTCAATCTGACGGTTGCTTACGTAAGCTCCCGACTCAGCAACTAATCCATATTCACCAAAAACGACTTCACGACCGGCTTTTGAACGCCCTTCGTGACTCACACGGTGAGGTCTTCTGTATTTCGTTCGATTCGGCATTAACATGATTAATTACCTCCTTCAACGTTTTTATCGGAAGCTGCACCGGCATCTCTGGTATTACCGCGCGGACGGCGATCCGGACGTCCTTTATCCGGACGGCGTCTTTGACGTTCGTTCGGGTTGAACTTCGGAGCTTCCGGCTCGGTGACCATTTGACCCGGCAACACTTCACCACGGCAGATCCAGACTTTTACGCCCAGACGTCCGTAGGTCGTGTGTGCTTCTGCGATAGCAAAATCGATATCCGAACGAAGTGTATGCAGCGGAACGATTCCTTCCGCATAACCTTCGCTGCGAGCGATATCATTGCCGCCCAAACGACCGGAAACCATGGTTTTAATTCCCTTGGCTCCTGCACGCATCGTTTTTTGGATGGCTTTCTTTTGTGCAGTTCTGAAAGATGCACGTTGCTCAAGTTGCTCAGCAATCGCACATGCTACCAAATATGCATCCAAATCCGGATTGGCAATTTCCACCACACGGATGTGGACAGATTTGCCAGCCGTCATTTTTTCGATCTTCTTTTTCAGGTTTTCTGCGTTTTCGCCGTTGTTACCGATGACCATGCCCGGACGAGCTGTACGAATGATCAGTTCGACGCGGTTTTTGGAACGTTCGATTTCAACGCGTGAAACACCTGCACCTTTGAGCGTTTCGAAAATGAACTCACGGATTTTGATGTCCTCAATTAACAGGTTGCCGAATTCTTTTTCAGCGAACCATCTTGCTTCCCAATCACGGATGACGCCGATACGCAATCCGACAGGACTTACTTTTTGACCCATAGTACTTCCTCCTATTCGCGTTCAGCCACGATGACAGTGATGTGACTGGTGCGTTTGAATATTGATGCGGCAGAACCTTTGGCTCTCGGCATAAACCGTTTTAATACGACGCCTTCATCTGCATAGCAGGCTTTTACGTACAACTTCTCTTCATTTAACTGATGGTTGTTGACCGCATTGGCCACAGCAGATTTCAGGACTCTGTCTGTTGCTTTCGCTGAGGAGTTCGGTGTGAACTTCAGGATTGCAGCAGCTTCCTTGATATCTTTTCCTCTGATTAAATCTAATGCCAGACGCGCTTTACGAGGAGTCACACGAATGGTCTTAGCGGTTGCTTTAACGTCCATGGTATCCTCCTTATTTCGCTTTCTTGTCATCGCCGTGACCGCCATATTTGCGGGTCGGGACGAATTCGCCTAACTTATGACCAACCATATCCTCGGTTACAAAGACCGGAACATGCTCTTTACCGTTATAAACCGCAAAGGTATGTTCAACGAACTGAGGGAAAATGGTCGAACGGCGGGACCAGGTTTTAATAACTTCTTTTTTGCCTTTCGCATTCAGGACGTCTACCTTTTTTAACAGGTAGTCATCACAGAACGGACCTTTTTTCAAACTACGACTCATGTCTGTTTCCTTCCTTTCGTCTACTTAGCCTTACGTCCGCGAACGATCAGTTTCGAAGACGCTGCTTTTTTCTTACGGGTTTTAACACCTAAGGCTTTTTTGCCCCACGGTGTCAACGGAGCTTTGCGTCCGATACCGGTACGGCCTTCACCACCGCCATGCGGGTGATCGACCGGGTTCATTGCCGAACCGCGTACGGTCGGGCGTTCGCCCATCCAACGGGTACGACCGGCTTTACCGATATTGACCAAGTTGTGATCTTCATTGCCGACGGCACCGATCGTTGCACGGCACACCGACAAGAGCTTGCGCACTTCACCGGAACCTAAGCGAACGATGACATAACGGCCTTCAGAACCCAGAATCTGGGCAGATACACCGGCAGAACGTGCCAACTGGCCGCCTTTACCCGGTTTTAACTCGATATTGTGAATGACGGTACCTTCCGGCATCTGACCCATTTCCAGGGCATTGCCTACTTTGATATCGGCATTGGGACCGCTGTATACGGTCGTACCGACGGTCAAACCTTTCGGCGCTAAGATATAGCGCTTTTCACCATCCGCATAGTTTAACAGTGCGATATTGGCAGAACGGTTCGGATCGTACTCGATCGTTGCTACTTTTGCAGGTACATTGTCTTTGTCTCTTTTGAAGTCAATGACACGGTACATACGTTTATGGCCGCCGCCTTGATGACGGGTAGTGATACGACCTAAATTATTGCGACCGCCTTTACTCTTTAGCGGTTCTAACAGGGAACGCTCGGGCTCATTACGTTGAGTCAACTCAGTATTCGCCAGAGTAGTCATTCCGCGACGACCGTTACCGGTCGGTTTATAAGCTTTTATCGCCATGGGAAATTTTCCTCCTTACGCATTTTTTCCGGAAATAGCGTTTTCTTCCGATATGTGACCAGCAACTAGAATAAGTTGATGGTTTGTCCTTGTGCCAGTTTTACGATGGCTTTGCGGACTGCGTTGGTCTTACCAACGTATTTGCCCATTCTCTTGTCTTTCGGACGTACATTGAGAATGTTGACTTGTTCAACTTTGACGTTGAAGATGGCTTCGATCGCTTGGCGAACTTGAGTTTTGTTTGTTCCCTTGGCAACTTCGAAGGTGAATTTGTTATCTGCTTCAGTCAGTTTCATCGACTTTTCAGTGATGATCGGACGAATGATAATATCTCTTGGGTTACTCATTAGGCAAGTACCTCCCCGGCATATTTGGCTGCGGCTTCCGTGAAGACCAATACATCGGCATTGCTGATGTCATATACGTTCAATCCGTCAACCGAAAGCAGCATAACATTCGGCAGGTTGCGCAATGACAGGAATGCGTTGTCGAACTCTTCATCGGCCGAAACAACGAACATCGTTTTGTTTTCTAATTTCAAGGCGTCCATCACTTTGATGAAATCCTTGGTCTTGGGAGCAGCGAACTCAAGATGGTTGATGACCAGCATGGCGCCATCCAATACTTTTTGGGATAATGCGGACTTCAGTGCCAAACGGCGGACTTTGCGGTTGAGCTTGTAAGCGTAACTGCGCGGTGTCGGACCGAAGACAATACCGCCGCCTCTCCATTGCGGAGAACGGATTGAACCTTGACGCGCACGTCCGGTTCCTTTTTGACGCCACGGCTTGCGGCCGCCGCCTCTGACTTCACGACGGTTTTTTACATCGTGTGTGCCTTGACGAAGGGAAGCGCGTTGCATGACAACGGCATCGAAAATTGCTTGTTTGTTGACTTCGATTCCGAAGACTTCCGCAGCAAGTTCGATTTCACCTACCGGCTTACCTTCAAGGTTAAGTACATTTAACTTCAACATTGATTACTCCTCCTTAGCTGCAGCAAGATCCACTAATTTCTTTGCGGTTGTCGGTGTAATCTTCTTGGTAGCAGATTTGATGACAACAAGACCTTTTCTTGGACCCGGGACATTGCCCTTGATTAATACATAGTTCTTTTCGGTGTCGACTTTGACGATTTCCAAGTTTTTGTTGGTTGTCGTGTAGCCGCCTTCTTGACCGGCCATGATACGTCCTTTATTGATGATCCCGTTGTTACGTCCGATCGTCGCTAAAGAACCGATACCTCTGTGATGGCCTGAACCGTGGGAAGAGGGACCCATCTTTTGGTTGTTACGTACGATTGCGCCCGTAAAACCTTTTCCTTTGGATGTGCCGGTTACATCGACATAGTCACCCGCAGCAAATACATCCGCTTTGACTTCCTGTCCGACTTCATAGTTGAACATTGCATTTCCGCGGATTTCACGGACATACTTCTTCGGAGCGGTTTGCACTTTGTTTGCATGACCGATTTCCGCTTTGGTAGCACGTTGCGTCTTCACATCTTCCAAACCTAATTGGATAGCTTCATAACCGTCGGTTTCGACAGTTTTCTTTTGTAATACGACATTCGGCAATACTTCGACGACAGTTACCGGAATCAGGATACCTTCTTCGGTAAACACTTGTGTCATGCCTGCCTTACGACCTAAAATACCTTTCATAACGTTACCTCCATCGACTACAGCTTGATTTCGATGTCAACGCCGCTAGGCAACTCAAGACGGCTCAGTGCGTCAATCGTTTCTGCGGTCGGTCCGACGATCTCAATCAAACGTTTGTGTGTTCTCATTTCAAATTGCTCACGAGAATCTTTGTACTTGTGAACGGCTCTCAGTACGGTGATAATTTGTTTTTCGGTCGGCAACGGTACCGGGCCAACCACTTTCTTGGCACCGTGGTCATTAGCGGCAACAACGATCTTCTGTGCAGCCTGATCCAACGATCTGTGTTCATAAGCTTTTAAGCGAATGCGAATACTATTCTTTGCCATGGAATATCCTCCTGTTCTCTTGCGTCTATATCCATGATAGACTCCGCTCGATGCAAATTCCCCGGCTTCTCACTGTACCATGACAACGTCTTCCAGTGTGCCGGCAACCTCGCACGTCCATGCGGATGCCACAATATATTACTACAAAGCCCCTCCGAATGCAAGTTTTTTTTACAGTCAAAAGAAAAGCGTCATAAGACGCACAATATTTCCTTCAACTTATATAACCGAACATCCGGAAGATCCGAATTCAGTCTAGAATCTCGCTGCACCCAAATCGTCCTCATACCCGCTTTCTTTGCTCCGACGATGTCCGATGCGATCGTATCTCCCACAAAAACAACCTCTGATGGCAGTACATTCATTTTCTCACACAACAACTCAAAGATACGTACATCCGGCTTTGACCACGGATGATCCCCGGCGACCATGACAATCTCGAACCAATTCAGATGCGGAAATGTGTTCAGTTTTCCGCGTTGGGATACCGAATCCCCATTGGTCAGAATAGCCAATCGATACTTCTTTGACAACTCATCGAGTACTTCTATGGCATCATCCATCAGTCTCATATATCCGGCCAACCGATCAACCCAACGATCCATGATTACACTCCAAGTCAAATCCAAATGGAAATATTCAATATAATAGTTGAAAAGAATCTCCTTATTCCCCATACCGTTGTTATCGAGAATCAGAAACTCTTCCATGAAACGATCAAAATCATGATCTGATATCTTTATCTTTGTATCTTCCTCAATCATATCGCGAATGCACTGGACAAAAGCTCCCTGACGATCGATCAGCGTGTTATCCATATCAAAAGCGACTACTTTTATATCTTTCATACAATCACCGAAACCAATATATCATAATTACATTCAAAAATAAAACAAATGCCACGTTAACACACATCGGTTATAATAATGTTGAAAGGTGATCCTCTATGAATATTTATTCCATATTAGGGCTTAAAAAGGAAGCCATTTTACTTGACTCCCGACTGTATATCTTAAAGGCGATGTGTGCCATCAGCGCCGGATATCTTTTGGGAAATGCTTTTTCCATTACCCGACTCGACATGATTTCCGTATTGCTTGGGGTCATGTATAATTTGGAGGCAATCAATGTTTCCGGTGTCAAAGGCGGGATCAATCAGATGCTTGCATCGACCCTCGGTGCACTGACGACCGGTGTACTGGTGTACATGATGGGTTATAATGTCAATGTGCTTACGGTTGCGATCGGGATGGGTCTGACATTGTTTATCGCACTGAAAATCGATTATCGCATGGTCTCTCCGGTAGCGATCTTTACCAGCATTTATATGACCCAGTTTATTCAACGGGACATCACCGGAAACCCAAGTGTTTTACTTACGTTTCAGCTGAGGATCGCGGCACTGGGGCTTGGCGTACTGATCGCCATTACCTTTAACTATTTATTTTCATTTCTGTATTATCGGCAGATCGGCAAACGCCGTCTTGAATTCGCGAAGCTTCAGAGTCTGATCGGTTTGGAAAAGACACTTGCTGAGTTATCCTCTGTAGAGACGGATCATCAGACAAATAACTCACTCTTGGCCTTTGTTTTCAATGACATTGAAATGGTCAAAGCGAATGTTGAGTCGATGATGAAAGAAAACTGGCTGCCGTTCAATCGCAATGAGAAAAAGAACCTTCAAGTGATTTATGAAATCATCAAAAGCCTTAAAATCATCATGCATTTGGCCTATGACAGCAACTATATCCATGATCATGAAAATATTCCTATAAATCCCAAGGATCTTAAATCGTTATCCGCGATCATTAGTACGTTGCGATCGATTGATTTCACAAGAAAAGAGAAGAAATCTTATGCCTTGATGAATGTCGGCACGTCCGACAGTGATCGGGTCAGTGACAATATCCGTTTAATGACCATTGAATTCAACAAGATTTTGAATTTGTCTCAGACGATTCAATAGAGAGGAACTTTATGCCATTTTTAGTTATCGGAAAAGATGTCTCTGATGGTGGTTTGCGTCGCAAGGAGCACCGCACAGCCCATCTGGAGAATCTTCGCAAATTAAAAAGCGAAGGTAAAATCGCTGTTGCAGCCGGGCTGTTAAGTGATGAAAATCTGCTTAACGGATCTGCAACCTTCTTTACCGTTGATACCAAAGAAGAAGTAGAAGAGTTACTAAAAAACGAGCCCTATGTGCTCGGAAATGTTTGGGAAACCATTGAAATAGTCCCTTGTCTTATACCGGATTTTCTTTTAAAGTAAACAAAACGGCTCGACCGTTTATCATTGATCGCTAAAGGGGAATGTATGTCACGAAGAAATTCATTGCTTGTCTTTGTTTTTTTGATAGGGCTTTTTATGGTTGCGCTTTGGGCTGCGTCCATACGGACGAATATTGGATGGATGTTGGTGATCATCGCATTACTGACTTCTTCAATTTCTGTATCTGTTTACAGTCTGATCAAACAGAAGAGCCAACAGCCATCCTTAAAAGGAACTATGATTCCTATACTTAAAGTAATCATTGGTGCGTTCACAACTTTTTATCTGGTAAAATCCGGATTTTCAGCTGTTTTGGCTTCCGGTCTGATTGGAATCCTCGGTTCGGTTCTTTTCAAACGATATGAAGTAGAGATCTTCACAGGTTCTTTCGTCGGAATGTCTTCAATCGTCTTTTTCAATGATCTCGGACTTCTTTTCGCTGCTTTGATTGCGGCAGTTGTCTATTTATTGGGGAAAACGGTGTTTGTCGGGATTGGCGGTAAGTTGGGATCTTCCGCCTTTGCCGGGACACTGATCATGGCATATTTGCTGGGCGTCGATCCGTTGAGTTTAAATATACTGTTTATCAACACATCCCTGCCCATGTGGTATATCTCAATGACTCTGGCTTGCGGTGCGATAGCCAGTCTGATTACTTATTGGGTATCAAAATATTGGTTCAGGGGTTCGACGGTGATGGGATCATCCGTCATTGGGATCGTTGGATATGTGGGTTCATTGCTCATCGGTTCAATGGGGCCGCTGTTTGCCGGGACGATCTATGCAGCGACTTTTGCGGGGATGAGTCAGGAAAAAGTATTGAAAAACCCGCATTTCTTTGCGATTGCGGGTCTGATCACTGCGATCTTGTTCTTGTCAAGTTCCAATTACTTGCTCGGTTTGGGTGGCAAAATGGGAATGAGTGCCTTTATCGGCGTTATCGCCACACTGCCCCTGATTAAAAAAACTTAGCGGTGGATATTTTCGAATTTGCTTAGCGCAATGGCATACGGATAGAGTTTACCGATCATTACACCTGCTTCAATCGAAGGATCCTGTTCCATAAACGCCTGCGCCTGCTCATCATCCGGCGCATTGAAAATGACAATACCAAAGGTATCTTTCAAGTCATTCTGCGTCCTGCCAGCCAAAATCATCTTTCCGGTATGCATCTGATACTGCAGATATTCAAAATGCTTATTGACTGCCTGTTCATCTTCAGGAGTCCATTGTTTTGGGTTGTGTAATCGTTCGATCAACGTGATCGTATAGAGATATTGCATAATGCTCCTTTGTACAGAAAAAGCCGGTTACCCGGCTTTTTGAGATTTGTGAAAATTAAGCGATGATTTCGGTAACGTTACCGGCACCAACCGTACGTCCGCCTTCACGAATGGAGAACTTCGTTCCTTGTTCGACAGCGATCGGATTGATCAATTCAACGATCATTTCGATATTGTCGCCCGGCATAACCATTTCAACGCCTTCCGGCAACTGGATAACACCTGTTACGTCAGTCGTACGGAAATAGAATTGAGGACGGTAGTTCGATACAAACGGAGTATGACGTCCGCCTTCTTCTTTGCTCAATACATAAACTTGAGCCTTGAAGTTTGTGTGCGGCTTAACAGAGTTGACTTTAGCCAATACTTGACCGCGTTCAACTTCATCACGGTTGACACCGCGCAGCAATGCGCCGATGTTATCGCCGGCTTGTGCGCTGTCCAACAGTTTGTGGAACATTTCAATACCGGTAACAACAGTTTTCTTCGTCGGACGAATACCGACGATTTCAACTTCTTCACCCAGTTTCAATGAACCGCGTTCAACACGACCGGTAGCAACCGTACCACGACCGGAAATCGTAAATACGTCTTCAACCGACATCAAGAACGGTTTGTCAGTTTCGCGGATCGGGTTCGGGATGTAAGCATCAACAGCATCCATCAGTTCGCCCAATTTGGGTTCCCATACCGGATCGCCTTCGCCACCCTTTAATGCGGAGCCACGGATGACCGGAGCGTTGTCGCCGTCAAAACCGTACTCAGACAATAATTCGCGGACTTCCATTTCGACCAAGTCGATCAATTCTTCATCATCGACCATGTCGCATTTGTTCAAGAACACGACCATATGCGGGATACCGACTTGGCGACCCAACAGGATGTGTTCGCGGGTTTGCGGCATCGGTCCGTCCGTAGCAGCAACAACCAAGATAGCGCCGTCCATTTGAGCAGCACCGGTAATCATGTTTTTAATGTAGTCGGCATGACCCGGGCAGTCAACGTGAGCATAGTGACGGTTTGCTGTCGAATATTCAACGTGAGCTGTATTAATAGTGATGCCGCGAGCTTTCTCTTCCGGTGCACCGTCGATTTGGTCATAAGCGACCTTTTGCGATGTACCTTTTTTCGAAAGGTAAGATGTGATAGCCGCTGTTAAAGTCGTTTTACCATGGTCAACGTGGCCGATGGTACCAATATTAACGTGCACTTTAGAACGGTCAAATTTTTGTTTTGCCATTGCAAATTTTCCTCCTGATTTCGTTATTTTTTAAAACCACTTATATTTTATGCTAAAAGCCTGTCAAAATCAATGATTAGTTATCGCGTGCGTTCTTCTTGGCAACCCTCTCACTTATGCTCTTAGGAACATCGGAATAGTGATCAAACTGCATCGAATAACTGCCACGGCCTTGCGTAAACGAACGCAAATCCGTTGCATAACCAAACATTTCAGAAAGCGGAATGAAGGCTGTGACAGCCACTGCATTTCCTCTTTCTTCCTGATCTTTGATCTGACCGCGACGAGAGGAGATATCTCCCATGACGCTGCCCAGATAATCTGCCGGAGCTGTAACTTCGACATTCATAATCGGTTCCAACAGAACCGGATTACACTTTTTCGCGGCTTCTTTCAAAGCCATCGAACCGGCAACCTTAAACGCCATTTCCGAAGAGTCGACTTCATGGTACGAACCGTCATAGAGGGTCGCCTTGATATCGATGATCGGATAACCGGCAATCAAACCGTTATTTAATGCGGCTTGAATGCCTTCCATCGTCGGTTTGACATATTCCTTCGGAACAGTTCCGCCAATGGTTGCATCTACGAATGTAAAGCCTTTTCCGGTTTCGTTGGGCTCAAATTTGACCTTAACGTGACCGTATTGACCGCGACCACCCGACTGACGCACAAATTTACCTTCGCAATCACCCAATTGACGGATGGTTTCACGGTAAGCCACTTGCGGTGCTCCGATGTTCGCTTCAACTTTAAATTCGCGCTTCATCCGATCGACCAAGATATCCAAATGCAACTCACCCATACCGGCAATGATCGTTTGTCCTGTCTCCGGATCGGTGAACGTTCTAAACGTCGGATCTTCTTCAGCTAACTTGCTTAAAGCCAGACCCATTTTGTCCTGATCGCCCTTCGACTTTGGCTCAATGGCAACATTGATAACCGGTTCAGGGAACTGCATGGATTCCAGAATGATCGGAAACTTCTCATCACACAGCGTATCGCCGGTGGTGGTGTCTTTCAAACCGACAGCCGCCGCAATATCACCGGAATATACTTCCGTGATTTCCTGACGGTGGTTTGCATGCATTTGCATCAGACGGCCAAAACGCTCACGCTTATCTTTGGTCGCATTCAAGACATAGGAGCCGGAAGTCGCCTTGCCTGAATATACTCGGAAGTAACTCAGACGACCGACAAACGGGTCCGTCATGATCTTAAATGCCAATGCCGCAAACGGTTCTTCATCGCTCGAAGGACGCTCGACGACCTCGCCATTGGGAAGTACACCGGTAATATGGTCTACATCCACAGGTGAAGGCAGATAATCGACAACCGCATCCAACATTGCGGTAACACCTTTGTTCTTATACGATGCTCCGCAAAGGATCGGGAAGAACTCCCCGGTAATAACGGCCTTGCGGATTGCAGCCTTAACTTGCTCGACTGAAGGCGTTTCACCTTCAAGAACCATCATCATCATATCCTCATCATAATCCGCCAACATTTCGAACAGTTTTTCGCGATACTGAGCCACGGAATCCGCATACTCAGCCGGGATTTCTTTGATCAAATCCACTTTCTTCGAAACATCCTGGAAATAACGGGCTTTCATCTCAACGAGATCGATGATTCCGTCGAAGTAATTCTCTACGCCGATCGGTAATTGAATCGGGGTAGCTTTGGCACCCAAACGGGTAACCAGCGAACGAGCCGACATATAAAAGTCTGCACCGGTCGCATCCATCTTATTAACAAATACAATGCGCGGAACGTTGTATTTGGTTGCCTGACGCCAAACTGTCTCAGTTTGAGGTTCGACGCCTGACTTCGCATCCAATACCGCAACGGCACCATCGAGTACACGAAGTGATCGCTCAACTTCTACGGTAAAGTCTACGTGGCCCGGGGTATCAATGATGTTGATACGATGTTCGTTCCATTGGGCTGTCGTAGCAGCAGAGGTGATCGTGATACCACGCTCTTGCTCTTGCGCCATCCAGTCCATGGTCGCGGCACCGTCATGAACTTCACCGATTTTGTGTGTACGGCCTGTGTAGAACAGGATCCGTTCGGTCGTTGTTGTTTTACCAGCGTCAATATGGGCCATAATCCCGATATTGCGCGTTTTTGCCAGTGAAAACTCACGTGCCATGTGTAGATTCTCCTTTCGTTGTAGCTCTCACTCTTACCAACGGTAATGAGCGAATGCTTTGTTTGCTTCAGCCATCTTGTGGGTATCATCGCGCTTCTTGACAGAAGAACCTGTTCCATTGGCTGCATCTAAAATTTCATTGGCTAAACGTTGTTCCATGGTTTTTTCATTACGCAAACGAGCGTAATTGACCACCCAACGCAAACCTAACGTCAAACGACGTTCTTGGGTAACTTCGATCGGTACTTGGTAGTTGGACCCGCCCACACGGCGAACCTTCAACTCCAACATCGGCATAACATTGGCAAGCGCTTGCTCGAAGACTTCCATCGGCTGACGGCCGGTTTTTTCTTCGATGATTTCAAACGCATTATACAAAATCGATTGTGCGACACCGCGTTTACCGTCAATCATGATTTTGTTGATCAAGCGTGTAACTAATTTCGAGTTGTAGATCGGATCGACCAATACATCACGCTTAGCTATATGTCCTTTTCTTGGCATATCGTAATCCTCCTTTCACAATTAACGGCTTATCTGCCTTTTTTGGCCGGTGCAGCAGCTTGACCCGGTTTCGGGCGTTTAGCTCCATACAACGAACGGCCTTGTTTACGGTTGTTGACTCCTGCACAGTCCATCGTACCACGAATAATGTGGTAACGGACCCCCGGTAAATCCTTTACACGGCCGCCACGGATAAGAACAACGCTGTGTTCCTGTAAGTTGTGGCCGATGCCCGGAATATATGCCGTAACTTCCATCCCATTGGATAAACGTACACGAGCATATTTACGAAGAGCAGAGTTCGGTTTCTTCGGCGTCATCGTACCGACACGAGTACAGACTCCGCGCTTTTGAGGCGAAGAAAGATCGGTCGATGTACGCAGCAAGGTATTCAAACCTTTATTCAAAGCCGGTGACTTCGACTTAGTAACCTTACTTGTACGTCCCTGACGAACTAACTGATTGATCGTTGGCATGCATAATCTCCTTTCACTTTTAGCACACACATCCTGGTGTGTCATAATCTTCAGAAAATTTAGTTTCCGCAGCGGGAAACTAATTCATCCATAAGCGTTAATATTTTACCTTTAATGAGGAGCAAAGTCAACACCTTGCTCCTCATTTATTCACTATTCTTCTGAACTGATCCGAGTCATTTCTTCAGGCAAGGAGATAAAGTCATCTTTATCTGCATTACGCTCCTCGCGATCCAATTTAAACTCTGCTGCCAATGCCATGATTTCCTCGGTCGACTCACGATACGTCTTCGATCCGGTTCCCGCCGGAATCAGTTTTCCGATGATGACATTCTCTTTCAATCCCATCAGCGTATCGACTTTTCCTTTGATCGCCGCATCGGTGAGAACCTTCGTCGTTTCCTGGAAGGATGCAGCCGACAAGAACGAATCTGTTTCAACCGATGCCTTCGAGATACCCAACAGCGTCGGTCCGAAGATGGCCGGTCGCTTGTTTGATAATAATGCATTGCGATTGATATTGGTGATTTGCGGCAAGGAAATCTGCATGCCCGCAGACAATGAAGTATCCTGACCATCGATAATGACGACTTTGCGCAACATCTGACGGATCATGACTTCTACGTGCTTATCTGATATTTCGATCCCTTGGGAAGCATATACTTTCTTCACTTCTTTTAGGATGTACTTCTGAACTTCCGCTACACCGGCTACTTCAAGCAACTCCTTCGGATTTACCTGACCTTCCGTAAGTTTATCACCGGCCAGAACTTCTGAACCGACTTTTAACCACGAACGCTTGGTCTGAGTCATATCGATTTCATGCTCAATGCTTTCCTTATCGTTGGAAACCACGATTTTCATACGACCACCCGATTCAGGTTCGATAACATCCGTGATGGTGCCGTCGATTTTCGAAAGGACAGCCGCACTTTTTGGATGACGTGCTTCAAACAATTCTTCGACACGCGGCAAACCTTGGGTGATATCCTGACCTTCCGCTGCGGCAACTCCGCCGGTATGGAAGGTACGCATCGTCAGCTGGGTACCCGGTTCACCGATGGACTGAGCAGCCATGATACCCACAGCTTCTCCGACCTCAACGATTTTCCCGGTGGCCATGTTACGACCGTAACAACGCTTACAAATACCGTAAGTCGAATCACAAGTAAATACATTGCGAATATGCATCCGACCGATACCGGCCGCAACGATACGTCTTGCGGTAGCTTCATTCATAAACTCATCTTCTTCAACCAAAACTTCCTTGGTTTGCGGATCGATGACAGTCTCTTTCGAATAACGGCCGACCAAACGGTCATATAACCCTTCGATCACCGAATTGGTCTTGCGATCAACGATCTCTTCAACCAAATAGCCGCGATCGGTCCCGCAATCTTCTTCATTGATGATTACATCCTGTGCAACATCGACCAGACGACGGGTCAGATAGCCGGATTCAGCTGTCTTCAACGCCGTATCTGTCAATCCTTTACGAACTCCGTGAGTTGAGATAAAGAACTCAGACACGTTCAGCCCTTCACGGAAGGAAGAGTAAATCGGAACCTCGATGATGCTTGCTGTGTATTCTTTTTTCGATTTCGATTGGGTCGGTTTCGCCATCAAACCGCGCATACCGGCCAGCTGCGTAAAGTGCGAGCGGTTACCGCGGGCACCTGAGATCGCCATCATGTTGATCGGGTTTTTACGTGGAAGGTTTTCCATCAGCTCATCACCGATCTGAAGCTTCACATTATCCCACAACTGAGTCAGATGACGTTCCCATTCACGTGCAGTCAGACGGCCGCGTTTATAGAGTCTCATCAGCTCGGCAGCTTTTTCTTTACCGTACTCAACATATTTTTGCTTATTTGGCGCAACGTTGATATCAGCTAATGAAACGGTCATACCGGCGATGGTTGAATATTTAAATCCTAAATCCTTAATTTTATCCAAGATTTCCGAAGTTTTTTTCGTAGAATAACGATTGAACACCTCGGTGATGATCAAACCCAAATCCTTCTTCTTGAAGTCCTTGGCATTGTCCATATCCGCAATCACCTGCTTGACATTGGCTCCCTGCGCGATAAAGTACTTATCCGGAGTAGCTATGAAGTTTGCGGTTGAGATTTCGTTGATGTATGGAAAGTCCGAGGGGAACATTTCATTGAAAATCAACTTCCCTGCGGTCGTTACCAAGTACATCTTATTTTGCTGTTCTGTGAAAGTGTCCTTATTTAAAGAGGATGCCCGTACAGCAATGCGGGTATGCAGATGGATCTGACGGTTTTCATAAGCCATCAAGGCTTCATTACGGCTCTTGAATACACGGCCTTCGTTACTGCCATACCCTCTCCACAAATCGGCGGTTTCCTGATCACCCAACACTTCAAGCAGTTCGGCCTTCTTAAAGAATTCCTCTGCTTTTTCCTCCATGTTCAGATAAAAGTTACCTAAGACCATGTCCTGAGAAGGCGTTACGATCGGTTTTCCGTCTTTCGGGCCCAAGATATTGTTTGAACCCAACATCAGGATTTCAGCTTCTGCGCGCGCTTCTTCGGATAAAGGAACGTGGACAGCCATTTGGTCACCATCAAAGTCGGCATTGAATGCCGGCGTTACCAGTGGGTGCAGACGGATGGCTCTTCCTTCAACCAGTTTCGGGAAGAAGGCTTGAATACCAAGGCGGTGCAGCGTCGGCGCACGATTCAATAAAACCGGGTGGTGACTGATGACATCTTCAACGATATCCCAGGCACGGGAATCCTGTCGATCAATCAGTTTCTCGGCTGTCTTCGGGTTGCCGGCAATGCCGCGGCTGACGATTTCATTAATAACAAACGGTTTGAACAACTGAATCGCCATTTCACGCGGGATACCGCATTCAAACATTTTTAAATCCGGTCCGACTGCGATTACGGAACGACCCGAAAAGTCAACTCGCTTACCAAGTAAGTTTTGACGGAAGCGTCCTTGTTTACCTTTTAAGCTGTGAGACAGTGATTTTAATGCACGTCCNNGCTTTTCGTTTTGAACGATGATCGCCGGAGTGCCCAGTTCGAGCAACTTGCGCAAGCGGTTGTTACGGGTAATGACACGACGATACAAATCGTTTAAGTCACTGGTTGCAAAGCGTCCGCCGTCCAATTGCAACATCGGACGTAAATCCGGCGGAATGACCGGCAACACAGAAAGGACCATCCACGCCGGCTTGTTATCGGAGTTTCTGAATGCTTCAATGGTTTCCAAACGCTTGATCAGTTTCTTACGTTTGTCTCCCTGAGCATCACTGAGTTCATGTTGAACCATAGCATATTCAGATTCAAGATCCACTTTCTCTAACATTGTCTTGACGGCTTCTGCGCCGGTCTGGGCAATAAATGCACCCGGCCCGTACATCGCCGAATATTCACGGAACTCACGTTCGGAAATGACTTGCTTGTAATCCAACGGCGTAT
>DDYT01000021.1 GCA_002348095.1 Erysipelotrichaceae bacterium UBA2227
TTCGGGTGGCTCTCATTTTCCGATAGAGTGGCTCTCAATGTCCGATGCGCTGGCTCTATTTTGGCGACGTTATCAATAAGTTCACTGTCAAATCAAATATTATCATGTTTTGACTTCATTTTTGCTCATTCTTTTACTGACTTTTTTTAATTCGATTTCTTTTACATCCAGTCTGTTCTCTAATAGTAATTTGTGAACAAGATTTTTCCCGTGATCTTCATTTGACATTGAGTGTCCGTAGGTTTGCATAAGTGAGGTTATTGATCTTAATTTCTCAGCTTTGATCAATTTATATGAGTGCGGTTCGCCATGAAGACTATATAAAAAGCTAAGTTTTACATTGCTACTATAAATATCATAAAAGTCAAATATGCTTTGAAAATAGGAGTAATCAGCTTTCGATAGCGAGTGTCCGTAAAATATAATTTCATCAACCTCCATTTTTTTAGGAAGAGCAAGACTTGGCATCTCGTCTGATTCATACATTTTCCTATATGTTTTTGTAAATATATATGCAGAACTTGTTGCATCTATTTCTGATTGATCTATTCCAAAAATTACTTTCTTGTCGCATCTGCCATGAACGTTTATTTCGGAAATAGTGATTTCTTGTTTATTTCGAATAAATTTCTTACTGTTTGAAGGCTCAATTTTATCATCAGTTGAAATTGAAAAGCCAGTGTAATTAAAGTTGATTAAAAAGTAAACATCATCAATATCATTATCGATAAGTTTCACAAAATTATCCCGATAAATTTTGAGGTTAGTTCTTGAAGAATTCACAAAATCATCAATTGTTTTCTTAATATATTCTTTGAACTCATTTTCAAATTTCTCCAATTGCTCATAGAGAAAATTATAAAAACTATTGTTGTCATAATTAACTTGATGATTATTTACAAAACTTTGGAAAAGAATTCTAATCTTTTGATTCTCATTTGCTCCTGACATGATATCTTCGAAATACTGTTCTGAAATTGTGCCGCCAACATCAGGTTTAAAATTCTCTAACTTCACTTTACTTGGGTAATGACCAACATTTACCCTACGCTTAATGTCTTTATCATTAAGAAAAGATCTAATATTATCCTCAATACTGCTCCAACTTGCATCGGTAAGTTCATTTTTTATAACCCAAAAATAGATGTCCCAAAAATTGATTCCTCCATCTATCAAAGATTTGATTTGTTTATTATATGTAATGGAAGCATCAACAAAATCCTGATTTATTGCATTCTCAAGTCTCTTCCGTAGTTTTACTCCAGTGATCCTTATATTATTTTCTATCGCTTCATTTCTTCTAAATTCATCATAATACCTTTTTGCATTTGACTTCACAGAAAAATAAAGTAACTTTGAGATTGAATCAAACTCATTCTTCCTTTGTTCTACTCGATAATCAAAAAAAGCAGTGTATGTAGTGGGTAATCCGCTTGCTAAATCAAAGCCATTACCAATAATTACAATTTTCATTTTTCTAGCCTCATATTTGTGTGAACCTCATAATCATAAGTCTTCATATCAAAAATTTCACTTTACAAGTAGATAAAGCTCAGGTAAATCCGATTTCGTGACAATTCCAAGCAACTTCTGCTTTGGATCACCTTTTTCTGTAACCAAAATAGCATCAAAATATGGATAGTTTTCAATTCTTTTCGTAAACTCTTCAATTACTTCAAACAAGCTACTGTGCCTTGACATGAATGAGTAATTGAGTTTAAACTCCTCATAATTCATTACTGATTCGATAGAGTTTTCATTATCAACTATCCCATCTTCCATCAATCTGTGACCAAGCCATCTTGCAATCGTGTTTGTTGTTAATAAACCGTAGAATTGCCCGCCAGACATTACCGGTACTTGAGAAAAGTCGTTTTTAACCATTTCTTTCAAGACTATGTCAATTTGACAATCTTTCTCAAAATACATGGGTTCTTTTTTTGCGAACGATCCTATTTTCGGTGGATTTATAATTTTTTCATAAATTATTGTCAACTTTGATACAGTATCATCAGGAATTATAACAGCTTTTCTTGTGTCAATATTATGTTCAAATAGATTTCTGATTTCTCTAAACATATTTAATTCACCATATACACTTCTAACAAGATAAGATTCCTTTTTTCCAAGTTCAAGCAGTTCTCCAAAAGAATATTTTGTATCGTAAGTAATGTCCAAAAGTCTTTTTATTTCTTTTTCGATCAGACTCATAAGTTCTCTAAACCGATCGTAATTGCTCATTTTGTGTCCCTTTCGTATAAAAGTAATATTAAATCTACTTCAACTGACCAAAAGATTAATCAAATAACGTTGATTATAGAGTCTCGTATTTGCTTATACCTCCTCACATAATCATTCGGAATCTCAAACAACCGAATACTATTCCTCTCACACAACTCAGCCTTTAGAACATTGGATCGATTCCTTACTGCTTGATCTCTTGAACTGTGATACACAATCTCAATCGCAAGCAGCGGTATCTTCGCTAAGTCATAGAGCACGAAGTCAAACCTTGCTTTCTTACCAAAGAGAAACAACTTATCATTTACCTCATCCAGCTTTAGAACATCTGTTATCTTAACATTATTCCTAACTGTAAATTGCCTGTTAGTTGTAATGTAATGACTGATCGTTTCAAGCAGATCCTGCTCAACCTGAGTATTGTAATACTTATAATTGCTTATTCTCTGTTCGAATAACTCATTATTGCAATAAGTCACATCCGTGGTTCCGTTGGAATGGATGTAACTGATAAGTTCCGAGAAATCATCATTGTTCTTATCCGATAATCTCATAATCCGGTCTTTATCCGCAATAACGATCAGATTAGATCGCGGTCGTGTGGTCATGACATTGATGAGTTCCTGATTCAGTTTGAGCCAGTTGTATGTTCCTGAAGTTGTCTGTTGTGTTATGGCCGGACTGACATAAATCTTCTCCCGTTCATCTCCTTGGAAGGTATGAATCGTTCCTACACGGATTTCTGATAATCCAGCCCTTGCCAGTTCCTGACGGATAAGCTTTGCCTGATTTCGAAACGGGGTTATGACCGCCACATTCTCAAAATCCGTTTCTTTGGACAGTTCTCTGATCAAAATTTCAACTTCATGAGGTGAAGTGTTCTTCATTACAGATGAAGTATCTTTGACATCGATCAGTTTTAACGGGTAAATGGTAGTATTGTTCGATTCGATTTCCAGAGCACTGGAATAATACTTCTTATTAGAGAAGTCTATAATCTTTTTATGGCAGCGATAATGTTTCTTAAGTAATACAAACTTCGATAAGGTGTCGATTTTGAGCATGGATGTCATGATTGAGTTATTCAGATAATCATAATGCGGCGGTATATCGAAGTTATTCATCAAGCGTTCGTTATCCGTTTGAGTGATGGTAACAACCGGTCGTAGCTGATTCTGATCTCCGATAAAACACGCCCGTTTGCATCGTGCCATAGGGACCAATGAAATAGCAACGTTACATTGTGATGCCTCATCCATAACCATCAGATCGAACACTTCATCATACTCCCCGAGTTTTGTACTGGAGATGTTGGTTGAGAATATGACGAGGAATATCTTTAACAACCGTCTCAGCCCTTCATCCGTTTTGATAAGTAGGCGAAACTCGTCAAGTCGGGTTTTGGGGTCATTTTTATACAATGTCTCTAGGATGCTCTGATTATCCGTCTCAAACAAGTAATTAATATTTCTGTTGCTAAGTATTTCAAAGAACTCCTTCACCATGACTCGATCGATATCAAACTGTCGGTACACTGACTCATCGCTGCTGCAATCCTGCAGGGTTGATTTCAGATGTTCGATTTGGGCGTCCAGCCCGGTAATGTTGAGTTGGATTGATAAATCATCCGATTCTTTACCAGCCAGTATTTTGCTTTTCAAATCCTTCAGAGATTCAATCTGCTCACTGATTTCAACGTATTCCTCATAATCCTTCACTAAATCCGATATTCCGGACATTTTGTTCTTCAGTTGATTCTTAATGTTTCTGAACTTCTCAAAATCCACATACTTTCTTTTTTTATTTGGAAAGTGTTTAATCAAATATTCATGAATACTTTTCAGTGTGGTGTTGATGTGCTCATCCGAGCCTAAGCGCAGATAAGGCAAGAAATACTCATCATCGACTAGTTTTAAGCTTTTAATTTTGGTTATGACGTTATCAACAGCTTGATTGTTATTGGAAACGACCAAAGTCTTCTGGTCATTGAAGAAACAAGAAGCCACAATATTAGTTATGGAGACGGTCTTCCCTGTTCCCGGAGGTCCCTGTACATATTGGATATCCTCATTCATCGCATTGTGCACAACTCGCAGCTGATTTAAATTGGTATTCTCATTGATCAGAAATACCGGACGTTTTGTGTAACGTTTATTCCGCTGATAAGAACCGAAAAACGCTCCTAACGGAGCCTGCAATGTACCGTTGATATATTTCTTGGATATTTTATCAAACTCATCCCGAAGGTTCTGACGGATAAACATGGAACGCGTAAAGAAATAGGGCATCTGGTTGATGCGTTCATCAATGTCCTTATTCTCTTGTATCTGCTCAAGAAAATCAGATTCAAGTTCACTGAAATTGTTGATGAAATGCTCGAAGTCTGAATCAATATATTTTTCCATCAGAAAAATCGATTGTCCTTCAAAGAAGACAGTTCGCCGATTGAACTGATATTGCGGACTGATATAGAGTGATCGTTCTTTGATGTTTACGATAACATTGAAATACACCAAAGGGATCAGACCTTTATTTTTGGATTCGATGGAAAGATAGTTCATTTGAAGATATTCGACCTTGCCGGAGCGACCAAAGTCTTTGAGTTTCAATGCATTCCTGAGCATCCCCAAGACTTTCTCAAACTGATCCTTTTCCAACACCATCCGACGGTCATACAACACATGATAATCAAACTCATCAATCAGAATATACTCCTGCTCTTCATCCTGTGAATCTAAAAAAAGGCATTCGAGATAGTACGAAAGCAATCTTTCGTCCACCGAATGCACAGATAAAAATTGATATTCACGATAGTTCTCGGTCATCTTGGCAATCAGCCTTTCAGGTCTTGAATAACAGGTCCCCTCAATAACTGACGCTCGAATGATGGAATCAAAATTCAACTGATAATCGCCTTGTACTCGTTCGCCTTTTTCGTAGTTGAAGACATCAGCGATCAATCGCCTTTTACTAGGCTCAATATCCGTAATAGCACACCAAAAGTACGTGATCTCATTGTTCATGTTCTTGTATTGAACGCTTAACCACTTTCCCTCATAGATCGATCGTGCTACTTCGATTGACCAAGTACCCATCAATTTCCCCACTAATAGTTTACTGTGTTTATTATATTATAATTAAAGTTTTTAATCAAACCTTTGTGAAAAATTCTACATTCCTTTTATTTTAATTTTTTGGAATATTCTATACGGATCATATAGATTACTAATATGATAGTCACTATATTCCTCAAGAAGCTTGAAATAAAGTTCTTTAAGCACATTCTTAGAAATAATAAACTTTTTAATATTGAGGAAATCGTTTTTAAACAATTGTTTCGAAGTAAAATCAAATCCAATCGAGTAATTATTCAGAAGCAAAAATGCCCCTTTTTGATATTGCATTCTATCATTCATAATATTCAAGTCATCAATGGAATCGACAATATATGCTTCAACTTTAGATTTATTTGGGTTCAGTTTATTTATGCCGATAGAGAGACTCTCCAATATTCTTTGAATATCTTCGTGTTTTTCAAGAATAACTCCTTTATTTTTCTTGCCGGCAACAAACGAGAATGCATAAATGGAAGCAGTATCACTAATTGAGTTTTCAGAATTTTTTTGCACATTTTCAAGACAGAAAGAAACAGCTATCCAAAGTTCTTTAGTCAAATCTATGAAGGGCGAAAATGAAACAGAATGTTGCATATAAAAAAGAAATCTTGTATAAGAATGCCGAGAGGAGATAGTTCTATTATATTTTTCTTTATGTACTCTTAAGGTATCACACATCAGATGGTAATCAAGAACAATCGAACCATTGTCCAAAATACTGCTCTTAATCTTCCTAACCATGGATGAGTTTAGAGACCATTGTGAACTTGATTCACCTCTAAAATAACTATAATTTCCATTTACTAGTTGATTTCTAAAATCATTCATATTATCTATATAGATTTCCTGAATTTTAAAATTCTGAGTAAGATCAGCTATTTTATCTCTATCATTGATTGTTCCTGTAACCATGTAGCGTCATCCTTCTCCTTCAGTATTTGACTAAATTCTCGCGATACTACGGTATAGTAACTTATCTACTAATTATCTGACAATCATCAATACAATTAAAACTGCAAGATCATTTTTACTAAATCAATTTCCTGTGCGATTCAGAAAGTCTTTTTAGTGTTAAGTCAAGATAGTCTTGCAAAATATCAATTCCGATATATTTCCTATTATTAATATATGCAGCAATACCTGTGGTTCCAGAACCATTAAATGGATCCAAAATCAAATCATTTTCATTTGTTGAAGCAAGAATAATTTTCTCAAGTAACCAAATAGGTTTTTGAGTAGGATGAGCACCAAATTTCTTCTCGCTTTTCTTAATTACTGAAGAAGTCCATACATCCTTATCTTGTTTTTTGCCATTTAGTTGTTTCATTAAATCGTAATTAAAAGTATGTCTGGAATTTTTAGTGTCCTTTTTTGCCCACAATACTGTCTCGGTAGAGTGAACAAAATATCTACAACTAATATTGGGTGGGGGGTTTAGTTTCTGCCAGGTTATATTATTCAAGATTCTGAATCCTTCTTGTTCAAGTGCTAATCCAATCGAGTAAATATTGCTCATTGTTCCAGATATCCAAATAGTTCCGTTGTCATCTAGAACATTCCGGCATAGTTTAATCCATTCTCTATTGAATTTATGTTTTTCGGCAACACTAAGTGATTTATCCCACTCAGCTTTGACTACTGAAACCATTTTCCCGGAATTTAATGTAATCCCATCTTTTCGTGATAAAAAATACGGAGGATCGGCAAATATCATGTTTACCGACTTGGGTTCAAGTTTCTTAAGAATTTTGAAACTGTCACCAAGATAAAGTTTTACATCCTTTTCTTCATAATAAGGTGTTAGATTCTTCATTGCCATAATTCCTTACAATAACTTCCTCACCTTCACGTTTAGATGAATCAGAGTTTATCATTCGCTTAACCTGAAATAGTTCTATTTTAAATCCTGTATAAAGTTCCCTAATCAAAGGTGTATCGTGATTGCTGAGCATAATATAACAGCCTCTTCTGTCCAATTCTTTAAACAGTTCCGCAAGTCTTATTTGTCCTTCTTTTCCAAACGCCGTTTTCGTGTAACTATCAAATGTATCATCTTTAAGTAAGTCATATGGTGGATCAAAATATATGAAATCTCCTTTTTTAGCGTCAGAACAGACTTTTTCAAAGTCTTCATTTAGGATAACAGTTGATGATTCATTTAAATATTTGCTTATATTTCTCAAGTTCTTTAAGTCATACGATTTGATCTCTGTCTTATTATTAAAAGGGACATTAAAGAATCCTTTGGAGTTTACTCTATACAAACCATTGAAACATGCTTTATTGAGATAAATAAATCTAGCAGATTTTGTTACATCGTCCTCATTTAACCAATCATCTTTCTTGTCCCATTCTCTAACATTATAGAAATACTCCTTAGGTGATTTTATATGCAATTCTTCCATTTCGTTAAGCTTTGTTATTAGTTGTTCTAGAGAGTTCTTAATTGTTTTGTATGTTGTTACTAGTTCTAGGTTGATATCGTTTATTATCCCGTGCTTGGGTTGAACATCGAAAAAGAGTGCTCCACCTCCAATAAATGGTTCAAAATAATCATTGTACTGACGAGGCATTCTTTCAATTAGTAAAGGAAGGAGCTGTCTTTTACCTCCAGCCCACTTAACAAAAGGATATATTTCAAGTTTCATTCTCACACCTCTTAATGACTAGAATTATACCATAAGTATTGTGTTAATGATGAATCATAAAGAAAATAATTCAAGTGTTTTTACTCTAGAATCCATAAATTTCACAAATATTTTGAATCTCTCTCCAGGGCATTCCTTTACTAAAATTTGCTGCTTGATGTGGATCAAAATCCATATTAACTATCTGATGAACACCTAATCGTTTTATCTTTTTACCTAATTTAGTAAATCTCTTGTTCTCTTCAGCAACCATCGCCATGTATAATGTTGCGAAAAGTATTTGGACATCAAGAATCTCTTCCGGATATCTTTCGCTTAAAATTTTTATCGATTCTATAATTGATTCATCAAAATCCCTTGTCGTTTTCTCATATATCTCTACAAAATCAGAGTAAACTTTTTCTTTCCCATGTTTCTCTTTCAGATTCTTAAGCTGGTCGAAGTAATCAACATCCTTTGGTGGTTTTCTTTCGATACCTGGTTTAACCAGATATACGCACCAGTTATCAAACGAACCTCTGGCATATTCCAAAAAACTGCCATCATCAAATTGTACTATACTCATACAACCTCCTCGTGCTTTATATAAGTTCCAAGTTCAATCAAGATTTTCAAACAAGCCCACTTCTAAATCATAAATCGTATATAGATAGTCTATTGAATCATATGCCTCTCTAAAACCATCTCCCGTTGTTTCCCACCCAATCCCATCAGTAATCCACACGAATTTTACCTCTTCTACTTCTTTAAGGTCTTGGTTGAGTTGTCGATAAGATCTTGCAGTTTCATTTAACTTTGAACCTCCGGAAGAGTAGAAATTTGTTTCGATTAAGTAAAGGAATTTACTTGTTTGAACAACAAAATCGAATCTCTTTAATGCATGATTATTACCTTTGGATTTCCCCGAAAGATCGATTCCAAACTTACTGAGTATATGCTTTGTACTAAGTTCCTTAAAGTAAATCTGCCCGCTTTGCTGTATATAGTATTCAACAATATTTGACATTGCAACACCACCACGATTTTTTCTAGCATTGGAATCGAGACCTGCTTCAATACCAAGCAAATAGTCGTAAAAGTTTTCAACAGTTTTTCCACTAAATAAATCCACTATACCAGTCTTTTTAATGAAATCCAGATATTCATCTAGAGTGTTGTATAACATATCAAATCTATACTTATGTAAAATCCCATCACTATAAACTACAACTTGATCATCTCTTTTTGCAAGAAGCATTGGTATAACTTTTAGAACTTCAGGATTATTAATAATTGTTTGCTTAAAATCATTCTCGAAGTTCTGTGAACCGATTAATTCATTGAGTTCGTTGATCTCATTCGAAAATTTGAAAACCCTATCAAATACCTTGCTGAAATTTGTAAAAAAAGAATAATCAGATATTGTAAGTTTCAGATTGCCCATAATGTCTTTAAAATCTCTTTTTTTGTGCATACAATTCACCATTTCCTTTCAAGTTAAACTTCATAATAATCTAATCCACGTTATTCCCCCGAAAACATCAACAAACATTTTCAATCATCTAGCATCACTTTCAGTTCCCTTAAAATAAGAAGATAGCAGTTGGAAATTGTCCCATTTCGATGCTTCAAAATAATTATATCTAAATTGTCAGCTAGCGAATTTGATGAAATCGCTATGATCAATCGATTTTAATGCCGCTGAATACACTACATCTGCAAATATATATTAATATTATCAGTGTTTCTTGTACTAAGTTCTTTGGAAATACCGGTAATCGGTCTCAGTTTCATCTCAATAACATGGGGATTCCTTTCTTCACTAATCCGCAAATCAACGATAACGTAATATTTTCTTTCCATACATGATATATCTTCCGTTAAATTATATAATTGAGAATTTTAAATCGAGTTGCTTCCTTGAAAAATAGATGCATTGATAATTATGTTCGTTACAAATTGATATCACTTCCTTATCAAGTTCTGAGTTCATGCATTCCCGAAATTACATAGACATCATTTTAAAGGTTTTTCACAAATCAGGTGTGATTTACAAATGACTCTGACTCACTGAACCCGACGATCTTCCATTATGTTACTATAAATCTCGTTATTAAGAATATTGCATTTTAATCATGATAGTTGAATTGCGTGAATTTCAATTTATTGAGTCCTATGAAATTTTTGAATAATTGATATATAGAATACAAGTTCAATATTCGATATTTTTGAAATGAAGCTTATATTTTGAATTGAAAATAGTATTTCTCGATTAATTTCAATTCAATAGAAGCATCAATTTCATTTCTATAATTCTCCGGTACAACTTCCTTCAGTTGCAAGTTTCTCTGCTTCAGTCTTTCAATTACTTCTTCGTCGACCAGAGTGTTACTCTTTCGAGAATTATGGCTCTTTGAAGTAATCACCAAATTCCAGATGTCATCACTGTACATAAACGACCAAGGTATAACATGATCGATACTGATATCATTAGGATCGATCAGTTCACCCGAATAGAAATCCGTTACTTTCCCATCCGGAAACTGTGCCAGAAGGGCTTGTTTAAACTTAGATAAACTGCTTCTTCTTATGCCTTCTTCCGATATCCCCTTTACTTTCATTGCAATTCTTGGACTTGTGTTAAATTTTTCCAGCAATTGAGCCCAACGGTAATTCAGTAATTGAGATAATACAAAAGCATGATCATGAATAATTTCAACCTGTTGATGCGTTAACCGAATGAATCGTTTCTCTCTATCTAGTGAATAGAGAGGAATATCTTCTTTGCCTACCTTGATAAATCGCCAACATACATCTGCTCTAATAGCCGAACTTATTCTCGTGACCATTTTGTTATACCATTCACGATCTTCCATGAGGATCTGCTTTGCAATATCAAACCAAACCGGAAGTTTAGATTCCGATTTCTTCTGGTAAACCAAGATCATTTCTTCCGTGATCTGTTGTATAACTGGTTTGGATTTTGCAGGACCTTGATATAGTTTGAAGAAGTAAGACTGATTCCAAAAATATTTTAAGAAGTGCTCACTGATTTCATCGAAATGTGCCTCAAGATCAGACTCGCTTTTGAGATCTGAAAAATGACATATCTCAACAACCGCCCTTCCCCAGGCAAGTTTATAGGTATTTTCATTACTCATACCATCGATTACTTTCAACCATTGCTCAATGTATGGATCCATAGCACCCTCCTTTCACAGAACAGCGAACTACTCAAAATTTACATAAGATTGATTAGGTATTGCACTATTCATTATTAACTGATTATCATTAATTATTTAATAACAATAAGCTAGTACGTGATTTTGAATATAATCCAAATAATCATTCAATATTTTTCAATGCTTCGTACATCTTGTCATATTGATCAGCAAACCATTGGTAATATTTAAGGTAACTAGATTCATCATAAACATCAGCTTTTACTGAATGTAAGATTCGTTTTTCATAACTATTAATGTGGCTGGTATCCCACTCTAGTTTGCTGCCATATTTTAATTCAATTGTTTCCATACTTAATTTGAACTCCTTATAAATCTCTGGTGAGTATAGATATATTCCTAATCTAATAACTCCGGCTTTAAGCATTTGAAAAAACAGATAATACTTTTTAGAATCGGAATATACATCATACCAGCCGTTTGAAGTGGGTCTTCCTTTTGTAAGATCATATCGGCTGTTTCTGTTACACCATTCAACAAATCCTTTCCAGAAGTTTAGTCTGATTTCATCAAAACTTAAAGCAGTGCTACTATAACTGCTAAATTCAGGTTTACTAGCCTCTGCATGTAAATCCTCAAGTTCAGCAACGGTTTCCCTTTCATTTTTCACAAAATCTAACGCTAATAGTTCATTCTTCTGTTTGTCGGTCAAATCAATGTTCCATCTGTCTTTCAAAAAATCAAGATACTTGATTCCTCTTTCTTTAATAGAGTTCGCATCCCAATTGAGCTCCTGTGCAACCTCAATTTCTGAATTTGATCCATTGTAATAGCCTCTTCTATTGGAATTCTTAGGGTGTTTTTTTTCATTAAATGAATCATTCTGTAAAGAAGAATTGATACTTTGAGAAAGCAGAATCAGATTGCCTATTGAACCAGAAAGCCATTGAATTTCCTTTTCATTGTAATGTCTAAACTGATTTCTCCAATAGAACTTAGTTGGAGTTTGGGGAAGTATATGTTCAATCGATACTTTATCCTTTTCATTTTTGGAAAGCAAACTCCAATCAACTTTATCGAGTTTTGTGATTTCTGAGAGCATGTACTCATATTCGAAAAGAAAATACTTTAATCCATACCAGTCATAATAACCATTCCCTTGTTCGAACCACCTATTGACTCGATTTGTAAAATATGAAATCGCCGTCGAAACATCTTTACCTATGATTAAGATTATCCTCTCGGTGATACTATTCATTGTTTCAATGTTTTTATATAACATCCGAGCATAATTATAAAATTCGTTGCTTTTATAACTTGCATTAAACCCGCCTACACGAAAGAGGATAAAAATGAATCTCTCTATTTCATGCAATAAATCAATCATTTCGTTGGGTTCTGAATTATACTTTGATAAAGCAATCATCACTAAAGGGCGAAAATAACCAATCCCGATTCTATTTAATCTTTTTATATATAGTCTCTCATTTTCATTTAAAAACGGACAATCTTCGGGGTAAAAACTATAATACCAATACTCAGCAAGCCCTTTAAGACTATTGACATACTCATTTATTTCTTCAGGGAGTAACTTTTTCTCTGGGTTTACAATCAATTTTTCTGTTTTTACTTTATCATCAATTACAACATCGTCAAAGTCTCCGAAATCACCCGAAGTTTTTTCCTCGAGTACTTCTTGTACAAGTAGATCTGAAACATTTCGTGCGGAGAATTTACTAAGCAGAAATTCTATATAGTCATTACCGGTTCTTCTTGTATACTGATAAAACACAATCCAGTGCGCTTTAAGAAATTCATCATCAGATAAAGGCATATTTTTATTGCGACCTAATTGAAAATACACTTCTTTCCATGCATCATTAATGTTATTGCGCAGTTTCTCGCGATCTGTACTCTCAAGTTGATTTTCATGATATAAAGTCGTCAAGTAAATCATTCGATTCTTTAGCAACTCAAGATTGGATAGTTTCTTACCCCGATTATTAACGGTCTCAAATATGACATAGGACTCATCTAAATTGTCAATAGTATACACATTAAAAACAATTTTGTGTGTTAGTTTTTTATAAATGGCTTCAATTGACGATAAACCATTTTCCAGAAAGTATTCATTGATTTTTAGTGCGAAAAAATTTCTAGCATAAGCTAAACGCTTAGTATAATATGTTTCGACAACTGATCCGCTGCTTACATCTGCGAAGATTTTTTGCTTAAGAAAAGTTGAGCTTGGGCTGTCATCCTCATACCCTAAAAGGTAAGTTTCGATAAAATTCATTGGTGGTTTCTTACGTACAATATAGTTGCTTTTAATCTCTTGCAAAGATTCATATCCTAAATGAATTTGGTATAATTTCTTACCGTCGTTTTCTTTGAGACTAGAAACAAATCTAATAATCTCATTCACCAATATCAGTGATGTTGTCAACCTTTGTTGTCCATCTATAATATGATATGTTTTGAATCCAATATCAATCAGCCAATCAATATCTTTCAACTTTAGAACTTCCTTGCTATCCAACTCTTTTAGAGCTAATAGGCCGGTATAATGTCTCTGATTATTCTTTAAGTTCACTAAATCATCCCAGAAATCAACTAGCTGATCATGCTGCCACGCATAACCTCTTTGATAATCTGGAATTATAAATAGTCTGTCATTGAATAAACTTTTTAGAGATTCAAGATTCATTTTTATACCTCACTTACAATTGTTGTGACATATTGTCACCAAATCTTTGAAGAAGATGCTGATCCAGTGTTGGTTCTCATATAAAATTAGGCATGTATAACCATTCTATTCTAATCGGCATCGTTTTAGCACATCGTTTGAAATGTTATTACTTCTTTGGTACCAGGTAAACCCAATATTCTCTCTCTGAGTCGTAATAATCTGGGTTTGGGTGTATGTATCTGCACACTGGGAAATTTGAGCATCCAAAGAACGGCTTACCTGTGACTCTGTTCTCCTTCTGTATAAGTTTGCATTTCCCACAGACCGGACAAAACCCATTGCGTATTGTCAGATCTCTGAAATCAGGTGTGATTTTCTTTTCATGGTATTTAGAGTTAACTTCATCTTCATACTGGCTAATTATCTCACTTCGTGATTTTAGTCTGCTGTTTAATCGGATTACTGACTGAGATCTCTCTTTCAATCGCTCAACAATTTGCTTAACAATCAAACGAATCTGATCTTGAGTGACAGGTTCTTTCGTGTGAATCAAGTCCGAGATGCTGAGAAATTTCGTTTTCTCTTCTGCTTTTAATCGATTTGTCTTTTTAGTTACAATACGAATAACAAACTCTTCAGATTCAATAATGACTTTAAACTGAATCTCCTTTTTATCAGATCGCACAAACACTGGGGTTGATGCTTTAAGATCATTTGAAATATTCCTTGGTCTACTGACTTTATCTTTTATAGAAAACTGTTCGAGTCCGGAATTGAGGATATCAATTAACTCATCTTCATTGATTTTTTCAAGCATTTCGAACACCAGGTTCATCATGCCCTCATCAACATCAAAATGACAATGCAGATATCCGCGATGATGACGAAAATGAGAAGATGTGGTTCCATGATCCGAAAAAGCAGCGATCAACGGATGCCCACAGAGCTCACATACACAATCACACCGACTACCCCGCTCAGATGGTGAAATCTGATCAATTGTCACTCTTTTCCCGTATCGAATTCCATAAGGTATATGTTTACTCATACATTCTCCCGATTTCACTAAAGTTTTCTATTCTAACTGTTGATATTTCAACATCTATAGTTTGGATCAACGATAATATACACATGCTCATCACCCAACGGTATCGGTCAATGGTTTCTCTTAATCTGGGTAATTCATTCCCACGATGATGATTGACATCTTCTTCTGATAACTCAAACTCCTCATCCAGCTGAATGAACTGTTTATTCGCGATTCTTAGTCCGGATAGTTTATCAATCAGACGCTTGTCCTTCGCTTTGGCCAGTGCTTTTGAAATAATCTTTGCATGCTTATCCAAATGCTTCTGATAGAAATGATACTTCTCCAGATTACCCTTATGATTGATAAGTGCATACTTCACCTGGTTTGCCGGTTCAAACAGGTTGCTCTCATCAAACCTGATAATCAGTTCCTTAACGATCTGTTTTTCCTGTTCGTTTAAAAGCAGATCCTTCACTCTGCCAATTCCATCGATAATGGCCATGATTTCTCCGATGAACATATTGCTATCCCCTTGAATCATTACCTTCATTCTAACACATTACATAGGGATGAAAAACACTACCAAACAATCAATTGTGATTTAATCATGTGTTTTTCCCATATGTGCATTTTGAAAATTTCACCATTTTGACGTTTGTAGTCAAAAAAACGTTCTCTGCTATGACAGATGCTTCAAACGTGGATATTAATGATCATTCAATAAATCGAGAACGGTTAAATCCACTCCGCAAATATCTCTACTTTGCATGATAGATGTTAGAAATTTGGCTACACATCATAATCCAAATTATGTGCAAATGTGACACAGAAGAAAAGTTTCCTAGTATTTTGACAAAAAGTGAAATGTACCCGATTACTGTTCAATTTCTACATCAAGTTATTCCATCTCTAGAATGACAGTCATTTAAAAAGGTCGATCCAACACAGCTTTCGCGTACCTTATCAAGAATACTCCAATACCCATGGAGATTGCTCCACCCAAGAAAATGGGGAGTAAACGAACAAACTCCGCTTCAATCAGTTTCGCCTGCTTAAGCAAAACATATAAATCCCCAAAGGTAAAAAGCAATCCGCCGATACCGGCAAATAACAATAAACCCCCTACCAGATAAATCAAACGATTCAATATGATTATGCTGCGGCTCTGCAATCTGTTTCTTGAATGTCGCATATTTTGTTTTTCACCTTTCCTGAGTGTTTATAATTTGAGTCTTTCTTTTCACCAATTCAGACTCACTCCCACTTACTCTTAATGATCTTCTTCCCCTTAATAAAAATCTCATTACGGTTAATGTATGACTTCCTTCTGCACTTCAACAACAGCTTTCTCCCCTTCTCACTGCGCGTAAACTGAACTGAGAATCTGCCGGCCGCACTGTGCAAGTGCTCCTCAAAGACCTCAACATTCTCCTTTTTATTTGCGATGATACTGGGGCAGGCATAACTCTGACTGAAATCCATCCTTTTAATAAACAAGAACCTGTACTGCTTGATCAGAAGATAACGCGGATTATCGATGGAAGTCAGCAGTTCACTCATCGATCTGGCAAATACCGTCTTCTCATACGTTGTACCGTTCACCAGTGCGCACTTGATTATTTCGCTGGTCTTGTCCGTCTTTATGGCCAACCTTGCTTTATGACTTCTGATTTCACCCAAATCAACCAAGGTCCTTAAGATACAGCTACCCAGAGTTTTAATGGTCTTATAGGGCGATATAAACCGCAAGATACGAACCAACACCAAATTGAAAAATACGATATTTACAAACAACAGTAACAAGCCCAAAACGACGGATGGAACCGATCTGCCCTCAAAAAATATTCGAACGAAGAACTGATGAAACAGCTGTGAAAATACCATAAGCATGCCCGAATTTAACAGATTGATAAAAATAAAGTTTACCGGAACGATCTTCTTAGGAACTTCATTGATATCCAGCATCTGAGGGTACGGTTCATCTTTGAGAATGGCACTCCACTGTTCCCTGAGCTCAGAGCGCTTATTGGACAAGTCTAGCATCTGCTCATTGATAACTCGGATATTACTCTCGGTATACGGCGGTCGGATCGTGGATAACCGCTCGATACCGTTTTCAATGGTATCTCCATGATACGAGGGTGCATAGAATGTCTGAAAACGGCGGTTCATCAGTTCGAAATCGACACCTTCCGGCACCGCATGAGGTATGATTGCGGATGCTAATCGTTTCAGCCGCTGCTCAGACAACAGATGCGACGGTTCAATCGTAACCAGATGCCAAATGTTCGCGGTTTTGTCCGGTTGATCCGGATCGATCCGAATGGCTCTGCCCCGCATCTGATTTGATATGACAAACGTCCCGACAAAACTTGCCAGAATGATACTGTTGATACAAGGGGAGTCCCAACCCTCACCCAACAATGATTTCGTACCGATCAAAACCTCGAACAGTCCGCGTTGAAACGCCTCGGTCAACATTTTCACTTTGGACTTATTCGATCCGGCAAACAAGAGCTCACTATACAAACTGTTTTTGATAGGTTTGATGGTAACATCGATGGCAAAATGCTCTGACAGACTGTTTATCTCATCTAGAATATCGTTGGCAACGATGACCAGAGACCCGGAAAGAACCGCAACTCTCAGATTCTCAATATTCTCTCTGCGAAGTGTCTCAAAGATCGGCACGATGCCCATGGTCTCAATCGGCCGATCCGTGGATACAATGTTGAGCAAATCCCTTTTTATATGATCGGTCAAAATCAGCATTCTTAACGAAGACTTCAAGGACTGAAATTCAGATCTGACGATTTGTGCTATGCTCATCAGCTTTCCGACGGAAGAAATGATCGCGCGACTGACCTTCTCATTCACCGTGAAACTGACTCGCCGTCTTTCCATCAGATGATACTTCGATACGATATCAGCCATAGACTGCGAACTCGTCTTACCGAAAATCTCCGGATGACTGATCAGGAAGTTAAAAGCCGTCTCCGCCTGTTCAATATCAAATTCGGGCAGCTTATCCCTTCGCGATATAAGTTTCACCGCCGACTTTGGTAAAGGGTATCCGGAAATCTGAATCAACCCGAAAAGTGCGATAAACTCCTTGGGATATTCCAAAACCAACTGATCCGACATTTCATTTCTAAGCAGGATCTTTGAATGTTGGATGGCACTTTTGAGGATATTGCTTGAAAGAACTTCCTCAAGACACCGATCGATCCGCTCATAGTACTCAACAAGCACATTCATTTCTCTTTCAGTCGGATAGTTGAAATAAATGTAATCCTGATGAGGACACAAAGTACCCTGAGCCACCAATTGAGGCGTAGAAATCTCTTCATCAATTTCACCGCAGACATTGATGTATCGCTGCCATTCCAACGGCGAACTGTCATAAGGCGGCGTTGCGGTCAGAGCAATGATTTTAATGTCTGACTGTAAAGAAGCAAGAAAGATCTCAAGAGATTTCTGCCATTCGCTTCGCAAGTGATGAGCCTCATCCAGACATATCGTCAAAATTCCGGCTTGTTTTATCGTTTCAAGCAAATCAAAACCATGAAAGTCAGACTGCTCAACAGACAGACTTTCATCATATTCTTCCGAGTCATCATGATTCGAACTGACCAATCGGTTAAGCGCGGAGTGAAGCGCCTGATAAGTCACACACGTAATCAGTTTGGGTCGGGTCAAGTCATATGAGAAATAATCAGAAACTGCTTCCGAATCATCAAGAAAGTTCTCAGAAAACCTTATTCCCCACTGTTGTCTTATAGTGATTGAGGGTGACAGAATCAATGCCGGATGATTCAGATAACGAATCAATTCCAGACCCAAAATCGTTTTTCCGCTCCCAGGTGCCGCAACGATGTGAATCTTATTGTCCTGATTGTGCTTTTCGACACTTTCCAAAACCCCAGACTGATAATCTCTGAATTTACCTTTGAAATTTACTTTCTCATAGTTCATAGATACACCAGCCCTTAACAAGGATTATATGTCCATTTTTCTTAGTGTATCATTTTCAAAACCCATTTTCTACACAGCATCAATATTTGGTTGATCATAACAAATTAATTGGGATGTGCACAAGGCTTTCAGCTCACAGACATCACCCGAATTCCAATGAAAAAAGATGGAGTCGGATACCATGGCTGTATGAAAGAAGTTCCTTTCTTAACTCAGACTAGAATACGATCGCAATCATCCACACAAACACCGACATGATCACATTCGCCAGATTATGAATCCAAATCGACCCCCACAGATTACGCGTCTTAACAAACACCCACGCCTGAAATCCCCCGAGAACCAAAGCCGCTAAGAGCTGATAACTGTCAAAAGTTATCTGAAACGGATTGAAACCATAACTGATATGAGCTAAAGAAAAGATAGCGGCCGATAACATAACAGACACACGGACTTGATTGGTGGATGGGATTTCCTGCTTATCCCAAAGATTCCCCAATAACATCACAATCAGAAAACCTCTGTATAACGGTTCTTCTCCTAATCCAGGAAACAATGACTGAAAGAACAAAGTTGAAATTACTGTGCTTTGCGTAGGTGCAGATTGTAGTGTCAGTGTTACCCATGTATCCATATCCAACAGAAACACCAATCCATAGGTCAACGCCAAAAGCAGCGGCCAAATCAACATAAACCCCAAAACATATTTTCCGAAGGGTCTCCGGTCACTTCGAAACAGAACGGACTTCAGAAATCCCTGACGGATAAACAGGGCAGTCAATACCATCGCAAATCCAAACATGACCGACTGAGCAGAAATCGCCGAAAGCAAATAACCATGCTCTACATTGACAAACGTCTGCGCAATCTGATCGGCAATCCGCTGAAAAAGGATATCAAAAAGTATGACCATCACGATTGCGACCGCAAGCGTGATTATTCTTTTACCACCGGTCAACAAAGGTGATCTCCTCAATCGACTTGCGCTCAATCGGCTTAGCCTCGGATGACGCATAGCCCACCGGCATCAGATACAGACAGACGATATCCTCTGGTAAGTTGAGGATTTCGGAGGCCTTACGCACATCCAAATACCCCACCCAACAGGCACTCAACCCAAAACTGACCGCCCTAAGAAACATATGCTCCCCCGGAATCGCCGGAACCCCGTTATTCCAAAAGATATTGGCCATCCGTTTGTCCGGATAGCTGTATACATGATCCACAAATTCCTTGCCAAAGCGCGTATGATTGACGATCAGTCCGAAATCATCTTCCTCAACCGCACTGAGATCTTCATTCAATACGGCACACAGCGCCAGTACCACCGGTGCCTGTGCAATCCACATCTGCTCCCCGGCCGCCATCGCCAACTGTTTTTTCAGGGAATCATCCCTTACGACCCCAAACATCCAGCTCTGCCCATTGCCCCCGGAAGGAGCCAACCGCGCTGCCTCAAGCATTTCGCTTATCACTTCATCACTGACATCCTGATTCGTAAAGCTCCGTGCACTACGACGCTTCTTAATACATTCCATTATTTCCATTGTCATTCTCCGTTCATTTTTTCAGTTAAGTTCAAACAAAAAGCCACAGGATTTCCTATGGCTCAAAAAGGTCACGCCATAAAGAAATCAAAAACCATCATCCTTTGAAATACACAAAAACACCTTATTCTGACTGCCTGTGTAGTTCATTTGACGATTTTGACTTCTCCACGTTGCACGTACGCTAATGATTGTTTAGACGTCCCGTGTGCCGGAACACATTCCACCTTTCACATGTAAACTGACAGAGTAATTATAAACGTACCTTCCCGGACGGTCAAATCATTCTTGACCAACACAATGCAACTCACGGGTAGTAAGGGTTTGGCTTAAAGAACAAAATGATCAAATCGAAAAATATACCAATCCCCAGAAGCCCTGCCGTACAGAGATACAAAATACCCAAAAGTATTCGGCCCTCATAAAATTTGTGTGCCCCAAAAACACCAAAGAACAAACATAAAAAGAATGAAACCCACTTGCTTTTCGCCATATTACGTTCACCCCCTCACAAAATTCTGACTCTCTGGTAATTACTATACTAAAAAGGGGTAAGGTAATCAATACACTACTGAAGCGTTATCATTGATATATCGTACGGAAATGGATATTTTGCGATTGAAGAACTTAAGTGATTTTGGTTTGTACTCAGGAAATCACAACCGATCGAGCAAAAAAGTGAACTCCACGTTCCGTAGACCCCGTCACTTTGACGTAGGTAGTCAAAAAATCCATTCTCTGCTATGATAAACCCATTGAACGGGGGTACCTATGAGCTATCAAGACATCGGAAAAAGAATACAGCAGCGACGCAAAGAGCTGAACCTGACCCAACAGGAACTGGCCGACAGACTACAGGTCACAAACAAAGCCATATCCAAATGGGAAACCGGGGAGGGATATCCGGATATATCGATCCTCAATGAACTGTCCGCCGCATTGAACATGTCCGCGGATGAGCTATTGGGATCACAGCATCAGAAGAACATCGAAAAGAAACCTTCTGACTTAAGTTCCATCGATCGGATCATCCTGCTTGGATCCATCCCATTACTCTACTTATTGCCTATGGTCCAAGAAAGCTTTTTCTTCTTCGGCGGCAACGGTATCGGCGCATCGCAAGTTATGCAGAGAAACGGATTCTATGTGATCCTTCAAATGCCATATTACCCATATCCTCAAATGGCGACACTCAGTCTGCTCACTATTTTTCTGATATCACTGACCCATCTGATCGCACATCAGACAAAAGTAATCAAAGGCATTGAGCTGTTCCCTTGGCTCAAGACATCACGGATCAGAAAACTGAATCTGCTTCTGATGAGCGTATCGTTAATCCTGCCATTTTACATCGCCGTGATGACCGGACTGGAAGTCGGCATGATATTACTGGTATTTACGGTCCTAGGATACAGCTGGGTCGAAATCAAAGATTTATCAATTTCAAAATGACAAAGCAGGATCCAGTCCTGCTTTTACACTTTTTATGGAACTTACTTTTTTACCAGAGTCCCGTCGAGTTCCATCGAAAGCCACTGAAAAGCAGAATTATCAAACATATATAACCGGTCATTGAAAATATGAATCCAACCGTAATCCCCAAATCCCGTAATACTGATCACATTACTGCCATCCAAATCCATCCGCCGGACGACGGCCAAACGTCCGTCATAATAGTAAATATAATCCTGATAGACATGTATATGAGAGGCCATAGAGGTAATCAGTTTCTGATTGTCAGTACCATCCAATCGCACTTTACTTAACGCAACCCTTGAATTGTCATCCCCATAGTAAATCCATCCCTGATACACCAACAGATAGGTCGACGGGATCGATGTCACGATTTGCTCTTCGCTTCCATCCAGTTTCACCTTGACCATGGTCTGTCCCTGACCGCTGGCAAACACCAGCCAATCCCCATCCAGACTAAAGGAAAATAATCCCTGCGACTGACTGACGGCGCTCAGCTGAGATCCGTCGACCTTCGCCCGATAAATCCGCTGATTATCAAAGTGACTGATGAAGTACATCCAATTGCCCTTGATCATCAGATTCCCCACGCTCTGATCCAAAACGAGCTGCGTTTCACTGCCATCGCTTCGCATCCGGTAAATACTGGAATTGTCGGACTCATTGATATAGTACAGCCACTCTTTCCAGACATTGAGACTGCGCCCCTGATCGGGCGATATGAGTTCAACGTTGGACTCAAGGCTGTTATTTTCCATGCGATACATTCCCGGCATTTCCATGGATAAACCGGAAAAAACTAAAGCATCTTGCACCTGCGCGAAATATCCGCCGCTGACAAGATTGCCTGACGTATTTCCGACACCCTGAAACTCCGGCTCATCGGCCGATAGCGGCGTCACTTTCGATACCGCAATGATCTTCTCCGATTGATTTCCCTTAAGACGATACTCCCGGCCGCCATCGGTATGATTGAGATAGTACATCCATCCATGAATAAACAGGATGTCCGATACTTTATCCTCACTGATCACCTTGATATCGGTGCCATCCAGTTTACTGCTGCTCAGCCGGTAATTATTGTTCAGATCCGAGTAATACAACCGGTCCTGATTCACATTAAGCGAATACACACGCAAGTCATTGACTTTCTGCTCATCGGATCCATCGAGTTTGACCCGATACAGCTTATCCTGGTCAGTCGCTTTATTGAAATACACCCAATCATTTACCACCAAGGTCAACTCCCCGACATCTTGAGCCAATGTTTTGACCTTCGCATCATCCAAATTCGCCAACATCAGTGTATTGCCCGCCTCATTGAACCCAACATAAACGATGCCCTGCACCGATGCATTCAGACGCATCGCAGCGCCATCGATCCAGCGGGAATTGACGGAACCATCCAACGAAAGCCTGTAAATACGATCTCTATCATCATGATTGACATAATAAATCCAGTCACTGACCAAAATCATACCTCCATACGGAAATACGGAGTTTTCGGAAATGATTTGTTCACTTGATCCGTCTGATTTTAATCGCACGATCGCAAAATCATCTTTCATGCTCATAAAATAAATCCAGTCATCCGCAATGTTAAGATACATCCCGGAGCGTTCGGAAAGTTTCCGCAAATCCGAACCGTCGTTTTTGCTTCGGTAGATCCGTAAGTGATCGCGGGAATTCGCAAAGACGATATCCCCACCAACTTCGATGCGATAAGCATAATTGGCGATATTGCCATTGGTATTGCCCAGGGTAACCGATGAAGTCGAACATCCAAACATTCCCAGAGTAAAAATCACACTTAAGAGAAATACCGTTTTCCCCTGTGTCTTGATCATCATCCCACCATCACTTTCTGATCATGAAAATCAATGTTTGCTTAGCTTTCTTACCGAAACAAAAAGCAATATACCTCCGCCAAACAGCAACGCAAATATCCCGAAAATCTGTCCGGAGCTGCCGAAATTGCCCTCTGAAAACAGATAGAACACCAGAAGTACAGCTAACAAAAGACAGGCAATTCCCCAGCTGCCCAACACGATCCACAATCCCCTTCTTTCTTTCTTCGGTTGTGTTTCTTCAGCTTCGAGTTCAACCGCCACGACCGGACCGGTAGAACGGGGCTGAGGCTTTGACTTGGCCGAACAGGCAAACTGCGCTGCCCTGCGCACCTTGTCACTGGGATCATTGAGCGCTTCCAACAATACCTGCTCAACTTCCGGCGTATGGATCAGCCGTAAAGCTTTCACCGCCTGCTCACGGATCGTCTCATCCGGATCCTTGGTTGCTTTGATCAGCCCCGCCACATCATTTCTCAATATCATGATCGAAATATCTTCATACGTTCTCATTACTTCCCTCACTTCTCAAATTTTAAAGCAAACTTCACTTGCATTGAACCGCCCTCACTGGCCACAAACGGCAGATAATCGGGAAAAGCCATCCCATTGTGATCGGTCACCACGATTTCATTGTTCAGTTTGTTGGTTGAAAACTGAATGGTCTGACCGTTTTTTACGGTGCCAATCGCATGACCGTTGAGAAACACGATGTGAGGCATCACTGCCCCTGCAAACTTCTTTTCCCGATAAAACGTAATGGTAAAAGGTGCCTCAAAATCATCGTGATCCGCGTTTGTGCGTTTTAAGACAAAGAACTTCTCCTTACATTCCAGACACTTGTACTCAATGTCTTCATGAATCTTGGGATCATATCCGGGTATGTCCAAAGAACCCGCCAGAAACCGACCGACCGACCCAAACTGCTGATCACCCAAGTTGCTTAATGCGCCACTGATTCCCAAGGGACGCAACCGGTTGGTTCCGCATTTCGGGCACCGGATGCTCAGATGTCTTCTTTCCATAACTCCCTCCTTAATCTTTCCACACATCAGAAAACTGAAAATAAAACAGGGCTCAACACTGACCCCCACGCTCCACATTCAGACAACAAGAAAAATCAGATAAAACCCTAATGTACGATATCTTGCATAATTTCTTTGAACGATTCTCTTGTTGATAGTACCAAACAAACTACCTGCGCATCCGATGTGTATTGCGATACGCTTTGTTCAACAAGGTTTCCATCAGTTCATGATATTCCGGATGAGACGATTTACCCAACACGGTAATGAATCTTGGATCATGATGATGATCGGGATCTTCCATCGCATAATCCCACACATCATCAATGACCGTCGGATCGTCCAGTTCTACCAACGCGATCGCAGCTTCCGTCTTGATGGGCTCTGCACTTTGCATCATGATCTGATCCAACGCCGATACATCCTGATTGTCCTTCAACATCTCGATATCTTTGTTCGCATTCATAAAGAACCTCCTTTCTTGGTTGTCTGTTGTTGATGGATTGCGCATACAGTGCTTCTTATATGAAAATTATACTATGTTTTCTTGGTTTTTACCACGGACACACCATAAGATCCACTAAATCCCCCTGATTATGATAATCACGTATCATTTTCAATTTCTTTGACACTGCACTGTAATGCTTTATAATAAAAGCAAAGGTGGCGAGCGTATGAAAAAGTACATCCTGACCTCCGCCATCCTGTGGGTCATCTTATATTACGGCATCGTCCTGCGGATGCGCGGCTTTTATTTCATCGTATTTGTATCCGAATTCCTTAATATCATTCTGCTGTCTTTGTATATCGGAGCACTTTTTACTTTGTTTCGAAAAAATGTACCAAACGACAAAACCCAGTTCAACGATATCGTCTATCTGACCTTATCTTCGGCACTGAGCATCTATCTTTTCAGAAACATTTACCTGCGACCGGAGATTTATCTGCCCTTAGCCATCGGTGCTTTGCTGGTTTTGCTTACCTTGACCAAACGGTCCAAACCAATTAAACTCAATGTCGTCGAGCGGCGAAAACTGTTCTTCTTCCGCCCGACTTCCCCTGAAGCTTTTAGGAAAGTCATGAAAATCACCTTGATATTACTGACCCTGACGATCCCAGTCACCCTGACCATTCAGTACTTCAATTGGGGTGTGTTGCCTTCGATTCAAGACAATCCGATTGAACGCCATCGCAACCGACCGGACTTCATCGTACTTAACTTACAGATATTAAAAAAGCTGGACCACCGGATTTACAAAGATCTGACAATCGAAGAACGCCTGGAAATCTTTCAGTTGGTCGAATATATCGAAGCGCACATGGAACGGCGTCCGCCCTATCGGATCACCCATAAGCCCATGGCCATCTATCACTATGCCCAACACTACTATTACAGCGGTATCATCATCCTCAATACCTATCATCTGGAAAAACCGTTTGCCGGGATCATGTTATACACTGTATTACACGAAGGACGCCACATCACTCAGGAATATCTGATCCAGAGCATTGACTGGACCTCACCCTTTGCGCAAACTTCAAAGAGTCTGGAACATGCCCGCAAGATCAAAGAAAACATTGAGAACTACTATCACTACGATTTATTCAATGACGATATCATCCGCTACCGCAATCAGTATGTCGAACTGGATGCGGATAACTTCGCCAGAGAAACGATAAAATTTTACGAGCAGTACATTGAAAATCTCTTCGATGATACCGGCACCGAACCTACAGGAGACAAACCATGATCAACATCCTCACCCTAACGATCATCCTTGCCACATTCGCCTTCGATATGTGGCTTTCCATTCTAAACTACAGCCACCGCACCCAACCGATTCCGGATAATGTCAAAGACATCTATGATAGCGAAAGTTATGCCCGCTGGCTGAATTACTCGATGGAAAACTTCCGACTGGGCATGATTGCCAAAGTCTTTTCGACCTTGCTGACCGTGCTGTTTCTTACCCTGGGATTTTTCCCGTGGCTCAACCGGATCGCATTATCGGTCAGTAGCGATCCGATTTACAGTGTGATGATTTTCATCGGAGCGTATATGATACTCAACTCACTGCTAGATATACCCTTTTCCTATATCAAAAACTTCAGAATCGAAGAAAAATACGGGTTCAACAAAACTACCAAAAAGACATTTGTCTTGGATTTAGTGAAATCACTGGTCATGATGATCGTCTTGGGCGGCGGCATCCTTTATGTCCTTCTCACTCTTTACCTTCAAAGTGATAACTTCATTTTATATACCTGGCTATTTCTGATCGTAATCATGGTATTCGTCAATATCTTATATACCAGGATATTCATCCGGATTTTCAACAAACTCACCCCATTGCCCGATGGCGAACTGAAAGATAAAATCATGGAATTCGCCCAAAAAACCGGCACTTCGATCAAAAGCATTTCGGTCATGGATGCTTCGCGACGGACCAGAAAACTCAACGCCTTCTTCTCCGGATTCGGTAAGTTCAAGTCCATCGTACTGTTTGATAATCTGATTGAAAAGCTGAAAAGCGATGAAATCGTTGCTGTGCTGGCCCATGAAATCGGCCACGGCAAACACAAAGATACCGTACGAAATCTGTTTTTGGCCTTGGCACAGATGGGCGTCATGTTGGTTCTTTTACAACTCTTTCTCTCTTGGGAAGCACTGTCGGTATCGTTTGGCTTTGAATCTGTCAACATCGGCTTCGGACTGATCTTATTTTCTGTCTTTCTTTCTCCCATCGATATCCTGTTGGACATTCCCCTCTCCGCTCTCTCGCGCTGGGCCGAGTATCGGGCCGATGGCTATGCAAAGGAGCACGGCTATGGCACGGCGATGATCAGCGCCCTCAAGCGGCTGGCCCAAGAGAACTTTGCCAATCTGACCCCGCATCCGCTGATGGTCAAAATGACTTACTCCCATCCGCCGATCAGTCAGAGAATCAACGCCTTACAAAAATGACCGTCCGAGATGGACGGTTTTTTTTGTGCAAATGTTGACAAATTCTGTCAATCATACTAAAGTAAAAAAGACGCATGGAGGATCTTATGAAACTCGAAATCAAAAACATACATAAAAGCTTTTCCGGCAAGCAGATATTGCATGATGTCAGCTTCACCGTCACCACCGGCAAAGCCATGGGCTTTCTCGGCCGTAACGGCGCCGGAAAAACCACGACCATCCGCGCTTTGATGGACGTCTTCAAAGCGGACGCCGGACACTTCGTACTCGACGGAAAACCTTTTGACCCACGCAAATTCAATATCGGCTACCTGCCGGAAGAACGGGGCATGTACGCCAAAGAAAAAATACTGAACCAGCTCGTCTATTTTGCAGAGCTGCGCGGCATTAAAAAAGCCGCAGCCAAGGCTTCCGGCGAATACTGGCTCAAACGCTTTGAACTTGACTACGCCAAAAACCACAAACTCGAAACCTTGTCCAAAGGGAATCAACAGAAAGTACAGATCGCCCAGGCACTCATCGGCGATCCTGACATCCTGATTTTTGATGAACCGTTCAGCGGACTGGACCCGGTCAACTCCCAGGTACTCAAAGATGTCATCCGCGAGAAAATCGCTGAAGGCAAACTGGTCATCTTTTCTTCGCATCAGATGACCTACGTCGAGGAGTTCTGCGATGAAATCACGCTGATCGAAAAAGGCCGGATCATTCTATCCGGAAACCTGGATGAAATCAAAAATGAACTGGGCAAATCCAAAATCAGACTTAAATCTCTTAATTTCGATAACGGAGAGCTGAAAGAAAAACTGATGCACATGGCTCAGGGTCTAGATATCAGCCAGGACAAACACAGCCTCATCATTCATTTACCCGAAAACAACAACCTGAGCAACTTCTTACGTCAGTGTCTGAGCGCCGGGATCGACATCGAACTGATCAGTCCATACCAGCCCTCGCTGACCGACATCTTTATTTGGAAAGTAGGTGAAGAACATGCATAACATTTTTAAAGTATTCGCCTTCGAACTGAAAAGCATATTATCGAAAAAAAGCATCATCATCACCACCGCGATCATCAGTATCGTCCTGCTTATAGCGACGACCATCCCTACGATCTTACAAATGTTTGATAACGGTGAAGAGAACCCGCAGCCCACTGATAAAATCTCCCTGATGGGATCGGGCATCGTCATTGCCAATGAAGCGATCACATTGGCAGAACTTGAAATTTTCTTTCGGGACATCACGATTTATGACAGTGAAAGCGAAGTTCGAAAGGCACTGAACGACGAGAAAATCGTACAGGCCTATATCATTACCTCCCCGACCGCCTTTACGACCATCGTCGTCAACCGCGACTTATATTCCAACGCATCATTCCCAATACGAAACGCCCTGACCCAGCTTCAGATTCGACGCAACCTGATCGAACTCGACCTGGATCCGATCGCGGTCAGTCAGGCTTACAATGTGAATATCAGCGTAAATGAAATAGTCATCGGGAAAGATGCCAGCGACAGCTTTCTGATTGCCTACGTACTGATGTTTGCGGTGTATATGCTCGTCATCATGTACGGAGCGATGGTTTCCACCTCGGTCGCCCGCGAAAAAGACAACCGCACGATGGAACTGCTCATCACCTCCACCAAACCGGACGCCCTGATCATCGGAAAGGTGCTGGCCAACGGATTGGCCGGAGTCTTGCAGTTTGGCTTTGTCATGATCATCGGAGTCATCGGAATATTCGTCAACCGAGTCAACTATCCCGGCGAGTTACTGTCGATGGTACTTGGCGGACTGCGCTTTGATTCCCTTCTTGTATTTTTGATTTTTACCTTCTTTGGTTATCTGCTCTACTTATTTATATATGCATCCTTGGGATCACTGGTAAGCAAGATGGAAGATGTCTCATCTTCCGTCGCTCCGATCACCCTGCTGTTTATAGCGGCCTATGTCATTGCCAGCCTCGGATTGCAGATGCCCGAGATCATGTTGGTGAAAATCGGCTCATACGTGCCCTTTACCGCCATCCTGGCCATGCCGGTCCGCTATTTTCTGACTGCAGTCAGCTGGCTGGAACTGGCGGTCTCACTTACCCTGATGACATTGACCGCTTGGCTGTTTGCGCGCATTTCCATTGACATTTATCGGTTGGGATCGCTCAACTACGGAAATAAAATGTCCTTTGTCAAAGCCTTAAAACTGATTCGCGAAGACAAACGAAAATAAAAGGACACCGTGGTGTCCTTATATGATTGCGTGTGTGGGGGGGATAGAGCAATCACACTATTATCATATCAGACAGTTATTCATTATTCAACAGAATATCTGAATAAAAATTGAAAAAATAAAAAATGACACCTCGCGGTGTCACTTTTTGGGTACTGTAATCATCCTTGGGGGAAAGATAATTACACTAGTATATTAGCACGAGTTAAACGATTTATCAATAGTAAACACTTTGAAAATCAAAGATTTTATCTCTCCACCCATATTTCACAAGTGAAATTCCGTCGCTGGTCGCTTATGCATAATATAAGTTGAAAAGTGAATTTTAATTCATGTTTCATCTGTCTGCACGGGTACTCTATTCAAGTTTCTCTGTTGCTTGTTAAAATATGAGAAAGCATCACATACTTCAAACCCCTTTCCAGTTGAATTTATGATGACTTGACTGACTCATCGGGCAAAACGATGTATAATAAAAACATCGGAGGAAATTATGACAAAAAAACAATACGCACGAAGTGAAGTCAATATCGCAGATACCTGGGATCTGACATCGCTGTATCCACATGAAGAAGCTTTTGAAACGGACTTGAAAACTGCCAGCCAGATGGCCCTGGACATTGAAGCAAAGTACAAAGACAGGCTGACCGACGCAGCAACGATCAATGCGTGTCTGGACGATTTTAAACTGCTTTTAGAAAAGGCATACCGCGTCATGACCTATGCCTCGCTGTTTGTCAGTGAAGATCAGACCAACAGCAAAAACGTCCAAAGACAAATGACCGTCGGAAATATGATGAGTACCTTTGGTGCAAAGATCAGTTTCATCTCATCACAAATCTCGCAAGCCGATCCGGCTGTGCTGACATTGGCAAAAGAGCAGAGCAAAGAGAATGCCCATTATCTGGAAGACATCCTGCGCGAAAAGCCGTATATGCTCCATCCGGAAGTAGAGAGCGTCCTTTCTGCACTTCAGCCGGTCTTGGGTGCACCGTATATGATTTATAACCGGGCGAAACTGGCGGATATGGACTTTAAAACCTTTTCTGCTCAAGGCAAAGAATTTCCGCTGAGCTTCGTCCTGTTTGAAAACGAGTGGGAATTTGAAACCGACCACGAAGTCCGCCGTGGCGCATTCACGGCCTTTAGCAACAAACTGAAAGAGTATCAGCACACCGTAAGCGCAGCCTATCAGACCCAAATCCAAAAAGAAAAGATCATGGCTTCTTTGCGCGGCTTTAACTCCGTCATCGACAGTCTGCTCTTTGATCAAGAGGTCAATCAGGATTTATACAATCGCCAGATCGATGTCATCATGGAAAAACTGGCACCGCACATGCGCAAATACGCCAAACTGCTACAACGCATCCATAAACTGGATAACATGACGTTTGCGGATTTGAAACTGGCCGTCGATCCGGACTTTGAACCGGAAATCACCGTCGAACAGTCCAAACAGTACATTCTGGAAGGATTATCGGTATTGGGTGAGGAATATGCCGATATGATCAAACGGGCTTACAGTGAACGCTGGATCGACTTTGTCCAAAACATCGGAAAATCCACCGGAGCCTTCTGCTCCTCCCCCTACGGCGTTCATCCGTATATCCTGATCAGCTGGACCCAACGGATGCGCGAATGCTTCGTACTGGCGCATGAACTGGGCCATGCAGGACATTTCTATCTGGCCCAACAAGAACAAAATATCCTAAACACCCGCCCTTCCCTTTACTTTATCGAAGCCCCCTCGACGATGAATGAAATGCTGATGGCCAATCATCTGATGAAAACCTCGGATGACCCACGACTCAAACGCTGGGTGCTGGCCACGATGATCAGCCGCACATACTACCATAACTTCGTCACACATTTGCTTGAGGCCGCTTTTCAGCGCGAAGTGTATCGGATCATCGATGCGGGCGGAGCAGTCGTCGCCCAAACCCTGAGCAAAATCAAAAAAGACGTACTCACCAAATTCTGGGGAGACACCGTCGAGATCACCGAAGGAGCCGAACTGACCTGGATGAGACAGCCGCATTACTACATGGGCTTATATCCGTATACTTACAGCGCCGGACTGACGATCGCAACGGAAGTCAGCCGTCGTTTACTGGAAGATCCATCAGCCATCGAAGACTGGAAAAACGTCCTGAAAGCCGGCGGAACCCAATCACCGGTCGAACTTGCCAAGATGGCCAAGGTCGATATCACCACCGATCAGCCGTTGCTCAACACCATCGAGCATATCGGACATTTGATCGATCAGATCATCGAGCTGACCGTTCAAATCGAAAACACATAAAAACAGCGCACCGCAAGGTGCGCTTTGACATCTAAACTTCGATCGACTCCCCGGTACTGAGATACTCGATCTGATCTTTCATGATGACTTTAAGAAAACTGTACGCCGGAATTCCGGTACAGTGACATGTATAAAACTTACTGAACGTATTCATCAGCTCTTTTGCAAGTGTCTCGAGGATGGCCGCACTTTCATACGTATTGGTTACTTTGTTATGAAGATGAAAACCGCCGATCACGGCATCACACAGGATTCCGTATTTATCTTTCAGATAGGTCAGTACATTGAGAATACCGCGGTGGGCACATCCGGCCAACAGGACAAACTTGCCATCTTCCTCAATGACCAAATGCTGTTCATGAGCAAAATCATCCAAAATGTACTTTCCGTCTTTTTCTTTAAACAGAGACTTATTTCCGGAAGGCAATGGAAAGTAACCCCACACATCACTGAAAATCAGACAGGGATCGACTTTTAGTTGTGCATCGACAAACACCAGACGATCCAGATGTGCCCGCGAAATATGGATGCCGATGCTCTCATGTTCGCCGTTGGGCCGCAAAGCGACATGATCATTGCTTGCCTTGGCCGAAAGATACACAAGACTTTTCTCATTGAGATTTAAAAACGCATTGATCCCCCCGCCATGATCATAATGACCGTGCGAAAGCACACACATATCCACTTCAGAAAGGTCGATGCCCAGCGCTTTGGCATTATGAATAAACGCACCATCCGCCCCGGTATCAAATAAGATTTTCTTTCCTTTGGTTTCAATCAGAAGCGACAGCCCGTGCTGCTTGATCAACCCCTCAATACTGCATTCATTATCGATCAGTGATGTAATTTTCATGGTTCGTATTATCAATTTAGGTTAGTAAATTGATAAATTCCTTTCTAGCCTAATCTTTTTTGAGCATACTGCACGGCGAATGCGTTATGCTTAAACTATGCACTGTGGATTTGTGTTTCGTGTGTACAGTCTGACTGTTAGAGGG
>DDYT01000040.1:0-245 GCA_002348095.1 Erysipelotrichaceae bacterium UBA2227
CATCGGATCGGTGACGACCCAGGAAACGAAGTAAACGACTTCTTCCAAGGCTTTGGGTGTAATATTCAGAAGTAACGACATCCGCGAAGGGATACCGCGCAAATACCAGATGTGTGCGACAGGTGCAGCCAGCTCGATATGGCCCATCCGTTCGCGACGTACGCTTGACTTCGTGATTTCTACGCCGCAACGGTCACAGACAACGCCTTTGTAACGTACTTTTTTATACTTTCCGCAATAACACT
>DDYT01000040.1:307-19106 GCA_002348095.1 Erysipelotrichaceae bacterium UBA2227
CCGATTTGGATCGAGGCAAAATTGTTAATACTCATTTTTCAGGCCTCCTTTAAACATCATATTCATCAAATCCGACGATTGCGGCTTCCGCAATATCCTCATCATCAAATGACAAGGAAGTATCAAAGCCTAAATCCGTGGATTCCAATACAGCTAACTGAGTCAAGTCTTCCGCTTCGATCTTCTTCATATCGATCTCCAAACCCATTTCATCCAGGAGTTTGACATCAATAGCCAACGCCTGAAGTTCATGTTTTAAAACGCGGAAGGATTCAGGAACCCCCGGTTCCGGAATGTTTTTACCTTTGATAATTGATTCATACGTTTTCGTACGACCGACGATATCATCGGACTTGATCGTCAGAATTTCTTGAAGCGCATGAGCAGCACCATAGGCTTCTAACGCCCAGACTTCCATTTCACCGAAACGCTGACCGCCGTTTTGCGCCTTACCACCCAACGGCTGTTGAGTGACCAGCGAGTACGGACCGGTTGCACGGGCATGGAGTTTATCGTCGACCATGTGCGCCAGCTTAATCATATACATAACGCCGACAGCGATGCGCTCATCGAACGCTTCGCCGGTACGTCCGTCAAACAGAACGGTTTTCCCATCCGGATTGACTTGCGCTTCTTCCATAATGGCTTTGAGTTCATCATTATTGATTCCGTCGAAGACCGGCGTCGCAAATTTGACACCCAGTTTCTTAGCGGCCATACCCAGATGAATTTCAAGAACCTGTCCGATATTCATACGTGAAGGAACGCCGAAGGGATTCAGCATAATGTCGACTTGGGTACCATCCGGTAAAAACGGCATATCTTCGACCGGTAAGATCTTGGAAATGACCCCTTTGTTACCGTGTCGGCCGGCCATCTTATCGCCTTCGGAAATCTTACGTTTTTGAACGATATATACCTTGACGACTTCGTTGACGCCCGGAGGCAACTCATGACCTTCTTCGCGACGGAAGATACGTACCGACTGAACGATACCGCTTCCGCCGTGAGGAACTTTCAAGGAGTTGTCACGGACTTCGCGGGATTTCTCCCCGAAGATTGCTAATAATAATTTTTCTTCCGGTGAAATTTCGCTTTGACCTTTCGGAGTTACTTTTCCGACCAGAATGTCGCCTTCTTTAACTTCAGCACCGACCATGACGATCCCGCGTGCATCGAGATGTCGGCAGGCATTTTCGGAAACGTTAGGGATATCCCGGGTAATTTCTTCCGGCCCTAACTTGGTATCGCGAACTTCGATGTCATATTCCTCAATATGAATCGATGTATAAACATCTTCTTTCACTAAACGCTCGGACATGATGATGGCATCTTCGTAGTTATAACCATACCAGGTCATAAAAGCGATCGTGACATTTTGGCCCAAAGCCAATTCACCGTTTTGCATTGCCGGTCCGTCAGCTAAGATATCACCGGTTTCAACGTACTCACCTTTTTTAACGATCGGCTTTTGGTTGATGCAGGTTCCTTGGTTTGAACGGCGGAACTTTTGAAGCTGGTAAACTTGTGCGCCGGTATCCCCGGTCACAACGATTTTATTTCCGTCAACATACGTTACAAGACCGGAGTTGGCGGATATCAAAGCACTGCCCGAGTCTTTAGCAACGCGGTATTCGATACCGGTTCCGACATACGGGGAGTTGGGTTTTAACAAAGGTATAGCCTGACGCTGCATGTTTGCGCCCATCAAGGCACGGGAAGCATCGTCATTCTCCAAAAACGGGATACATGCGGTAGCGACCGATACGATCTGCTTGGGAGATACGTCCGCAAGTTCGACCAGGGAAGCTTTTTCCAACACGTTCTCACCTTTATGACGGACTACGACCTGATCATTGGCCAGTTTGCCGTCTACGACTTCATTGGCCTGAGCAATGACATAATCCAGTTCATCGTCGGATGAAAGGTAGAGTACTTCTTCGGTGACGTGTCCGTCTTTTTCAACGGTACGATACGGCGTTTGAATAAAGCCATATTGATTTACACGTCCATACGAGGTCAGATTGGAGATCAGACCGATGTTTGGGCCTTCCGGTGTCTCGATCGGACAGATACGGCCATAGTGAGAAGAGTGAACGTCACGCACTTCATATCCGGCTCGTTCGCGGGTAAGACCGCCCGGACCCAATGCGGAAATACGGCGTTTGTTGGTCAGTTCGGCCAGGGGGTTTGTTTGGTCCATAAACTGTGACAGCTGTGAGGACGAGAAGAACTCCTTGATGGCTGCCGTCAGCGGACGGATATTGGTCAGGTTTTTCGGGGTAAGGTTGGAAGTTTCAGAAATCGACATTCTTTCCTTGACGACTCTTTCCATCCGCGATAAACCGATTCTGAATTGATTCTGAATAAGTTCGCCGACCGTACGGATACGGCGGTTGCCCAATTGGTCAATATCATCGACATCACCGATGCCATCCATCATATTCAGTAAGTACGAATACGACGCATACATATCGGAAATGGTGACTGTTTTTGCGGTGCTCCACGGATCGATACCGATCAAGCGGATCGCCTGTTCATCGGTGGCATCGACGCGTACGCTCAATTCTTGAACGGCAGCACCGATTAACCATGCTGTGATTTCCGTACCGCTGTTGACAGCATGAATCAGCTTGTCTTCCGCAGATGAAGTCAGGTCATGAATGTGTTCATCAACTACATAGCGCGGCGCAATGATTTCGTCATGAACCTTGAAGTCTTCGCCATCGACGGTCAAGCGGCACAGTTTATACAGGCGCTGACCGTAATTAAGCACACTCGAAACGTTTTTGGCCGTCAGTTTTGCCGGACGGGCAATGATGTCCCCGTAAAGGGCAACTTCACTGACTTCATTGGCTAACATCGTAACATCCTGCAATGTCAGCACGGTTCCGCGGGTCAGAGTCGTGTTTTCAAGTTCTACGGACTTCGCCAATACGCGGCCGACAAGTGCATGTTTATATGAGGTAGGTTTTACCACAACATCCGGATGCGTAAACAAATGGTTGAATGGCAGTGCAGTCATATGCATGCCTTTGGCCAGTTCGCTTCTCAATGTATTACGTTCATGACGACCGATCAGTGTTCCGGAACGGAGAATAACTTCCTGATTCGGCGAATAAATATCATTAGCCAAACGGGCATTTTCTACACGGCTGGCCACGGATAATTTTTTACCGATTTTATATCGACCGGACTTAGTTAAATCGTAGCGACGATGATCAAAAAACTTAGCATTCATCAAGTTTACCGAACCTTCGATCGTCGGAACTTCATCCGAGCGTTGGTTCTCATAAATGGAAAGCAAAGCTTCATTTGTTGTTTTTACTTTGTCTGCAACCAAGGTATTTGCAAGTTCTTCGTAATTACCGAAGTAGGCAGCATATAACAATAAATAGAGATTTAAGAATTCGCGTTGTTCATTGACGACTTCGATCTCTTCATAAACAGGTAAATCAATCGCTTTTAAGAATGTCTTCATTGATGAAGTGTCAAATGCATCTTCACCTTTTTCAATATTGAGGGACATTCCGACAGCCTTAAATAGGATCGTTGACAAAATCTTGCGTTTGCGATCCACACGCATATTGACGATGCGGCCCAATGCCTGCTTCTTAGCATCGGTCATATATTCTAACCAGGTTCCGCGGCTGGGTATCAGCTCGGATTGGAAAATTTCTTTGCCGGTTTTTTCTTCAGTACCAATTTCGTAATAGGCACCCGGAGAGCGAACGATCTGAGAAACGATAACACGTTCGGCACCATTAATAATAAAGGTTCCGGAATCTGTCATCAGCGGAAAATCGCCAAGGAATACATCCTCATGTTTGATGATGCGTTCTCCCGTATTGGGATCGTCGATTTCCAGTTCCATTCTTGCTTTTAGCGGAGCCGCATAATTGGCTTCGCGTACTTTGCATTCGTTGACCGAGTACTTTGGCGTTCCAAAATCATAATCCATAAATTTCAATCGTATGTTCTCGCTGTAGTTGACGATTGGGTAAATTTCTTCAAAGACCTCTCTGATTCCCTCTTGTTGAAACCATTTGAATGAGTCTGTTTGAATTTCGACCAGATTTGGGAGATCCAACTCTCCTGAAACCTTAGAATAATCTCTGCGAAATGCTTTTTTACCCATCTGAACTAAGCGATAAGATTGATTTTTTTCCATGCACGCCATCCTTTCTTATCGGCATAACGCCAAAAAAGGCATTATACCCCATCTTAAAATTTTATTATTATGCAATTTATTATAATATCAAACGTTTGTCAATTTGTCAATGTTTATTTGATTGAAGGATCCAGTAGCCTTTGGACCGATCGATCATTTCACAGTTGCCAAACAGCTCGGCAAGTTTTGCTTTAGCACTTTGTGCACCGTGTTGTTTACGGATGACAACCAGCAATGTTCCATCAATATTCAGATGACTGACTGTTTCTTCGAAAAGCCGGTATACCGTTGCTTTCCCTGCGCGGATCGGAGGATTTATTGCGATCATATCAAATTTTTTGCTGATTTTCTCAAAACCATCCGAATGTATCACTTCACATTGGACATTATTTCGTATGCAGTTTTCTTTTGCTGTTTCGACAGCCCGTTGGTTTATGTCAGACATCGTTACTTCACATTGAGGGAAAATCTTCTTCACCGTAATCCCAATAGCGCCATATCCACAGCCGATGTCACAGAATGTTTCAATATTCGGTTTTTTTACAATATTCTCCAATAGCAGTTCGCTGCCGGGATCAAGATGATCCTTCGAGAAAATGCCGGAGTCCGTTATCAAGGTAATCGAGACGCCCAAAAGCCGGAAAGTCACTTCCTTCCGGCTATGTGGGACATCTTGATTTTCTGAGTAGTAATGACTCACAGAATCACCTCCGTGTTTTGCTTAAAAGCAAAGGATGGTGACTGAAACTATTTGATTTCGATGACAGCTCCTGCTTCCATCAGTTTCTTCTTCATTTCTTCTGCTTCTTCCGGTTTAACATTTTCTTTAATGTTTACCGGTGCTTTGTCAACGAGACCTTTCGCTTCAACTAAGCCTAAGCCTGTCAACTCGCGGACGATTTTGATAACGCCGACTTTCGACGGGCCGATTTCTCTTAATACGACGGTTACTTCGGTCGGTTCAACCGGACCGGCTTCAACGACAGGACCGGCAGCGACAGCAGTCGGAGCCGCAGCGGTTACACCGAATTCTTCTTCGATTGCTTTGATTAAATCATTTAATTCTAGGATGGTCATTTCCTTCAATGAAGAAATGACTTCTTGTGCAGTTAATTTTGCCATGTTAATGTTCCTCCTTATTGGTTAGCTTCGCGTTGTTCCGCGATTTGTTTGATGGCGTAAGCGAAGTTGCGTACCGGCGCTTGGAATACGCTCAGCAACATCGAAATCATACCATCTCTGTTCGGCAGTTTTGCCAATTCTTTGATCATGTCGGCATTGACGACTCTTCCTTCAACAAGACCGCCCTTTAAGACCAAGGCTTTGTTCTTAATGGCAAACTCGGAAAGAATACGGCTCGGCGCGACAGCATCCTTACCGAATGCGATTGCGTTAGGTCCGACCAGTTCAGCAGCCAGTTCTTTGTGTCCGACAACTTCAGCAGCGCGTTGTGCCATCGAGTTTTTGTAAACTTTCAGCTCAATGCCTTCTTCACGAAGTTTGCGGCGCAGAGTGGTTACTTGTGCGACGGTCAGTCCGCGATATTCGATGACGACGGCAGATTGGGATTCACGGAACTTACCGGCAATCTCTTCTACGACTATCTTCTTTTGATCGAGTATCGTTTGGTTCATATCTCTCTTCACCTCCTGTGGCGATGTATACAATATACCAAACAAAAATAAATGCCCGTTCCATTACAGCACGGGCAAAAAGATTTTTAGTTCTTTTTTACCTCGGCAACCTTATTAAGCGACTCGGCCGTTGCTGTCTTGGGTATATTGATAACAGTGTTATTCTAACGGTTATTACTCCGTTTGTCAACAAAAAAAGAACCGGCATCGCCGGTCAGTCGAATAAGATAAAGCCGAATAAGACAGAGATGGCGGAGGTTGAGAATTCATTAATCAACATATCCGGCAGAAACGCCGATCCGACCATCATGTAAGCCAACAGTATTAATAAGAGCAATACTTTTTCGGTATTGAATCGTAGTTTGAACTTTTTACCACTGATGATAATGCCCAATGCAATGCCGCCGAGAATAAAGGCGACCGTACGCAATACATTGATGATCAGAAAGTAATTCCAGTTCGAACTGATACTTAACCGCAATACTTCGCTAATGAGATAGAATCCGGCCATGACAGCCAAACCCAGATATATTCTTCCGTATTTAAGTTTCATATTCTCGTTCCTTTCTGAAAGGAGTATAACACAACAATTGTATTAATACAAGTAATACAATCTTAATTATTCTAAATCCAGTGTTCTCATCTTATCTACTTCGGATTTTTCAGGTGTTGATTTTACTGCCAGATTACCAACAAGAATCAACACAAGTGTCGGGATCTGAAATACTATCAGACTGATCAACACATACATTATCCGAAAAAGAACGAAACCTTCCATCCGTAATGCCGGAAATGATAGGACTATACCAAAAATCAACATGACGAATAACGATATTGCAGGTAAAATGAATCGGAAAGATTTGCCTATGAAACGAACAACTAAAAACTGCAAGATATATGCCGGAAATGCTTGAAGAGATATGACTAAGGGGATGATCAGAAATCCTCCCAGCATAATGAAATTTGACATGTTTTTCTCCTTCTATTCCAGGTCAAGATGTTTCATTCTTTCAACATCTTTGTTTGGTCTTTCCAATTTGGCTGTCAACTTACCAACCAGTAATAAAATAAGCGTCGGAATCTGAAATGAAACCAAAATCGACACTACGAGCATCAAACGTCTGAGCAGTTCGTCTGACGATTCAACTGAGTTCAATCCAAATATGACTAGCATCGAACATATTGCGCAAATAATCGAAGAAATGATCGGCAATATGAATCGGTATTGAACACCAGCGAATTTGGCAATCAGCAATTGAGCAATATAAACAGGCAGGCTAAATAAAGTCAGCATCAAAGCAAAACTAAATACCGGCAAGTATACCTTCATCAAAAATCCCCACTTTCTTCAATATTTCTCTCTTTTGCCTTTTTGTACTCAGCAATCAACACTTTCGCAGTGTCCAGATCAATCTTCTCATTGACCGCCAGCCGGCGAATCACATTGATATACGGATCCTTTGACTGATTTTCCACCGACAGGACTTTATCAATGATTTTATCCAAACGTAATCGGACGGTCGGATAAGTAACACCGTAATGCGATGCCATCTCTTTCAAAGATCCGGAGGCCAGAATAAACTTCTTTATAAACACCATGTCCTCATCTTCGAGATTCGCCATCCACTCGGGAAGTACATTCATAGAGTCACCACCTTTAATAATATTAATGTTAACCTTTAATATTATTAAAGTCAAGTATTAAAAAAGGAAGATTATATCTTCCCTTAAATCGAATCAGCAACCTCAATCCATTGATCCACAGTTATCTTCTGAAACAGCTCCCCAATCAGGTCGTAGGGAATCGACTGTTTCGGTCGAAACCTCAGACAGGATTTGCCGAGATCCGGAGCCCTACCTACCCGCTGTGTATATTCATTAACAAACCAGTCATATAACCCGGGAATCGCATACATCCCCATATGATAAATTGCGATATGATTCTTCTGACTGGCAAATCCCGCGAAAGGTAGCGGAACCTTGGGATCACATCTGTATCCCTTGGGATATTTAGAAAACGGCACATCATATCCGGGCATTCCATATCCCATTCGCTCTTCAAATCCGTCCGGTATATTGGTTTTGATGACTTCACGGATCTTCTCAGCAATCACTTTACGATCTTCCGGCAGTTCATTTATATACTGATCGACCGTCGTTGCATTGCTCTGCATAACATCACCTCTTTTCAATATACTAACACAACTTCGGCTCCTGTTGTTTCGGCTTGCCCAAAAGAAAACCAGTCATTTCTGACTGGTCATGAATTATTCGACAGTAACGCGGATACCCGGGCTCATCGTCGTGGACAAGACTACATTCTTCATGTAGAAGCCCTTAACAGCCGCCGGACGTGCACGCAGAATCACATCATAAATCGCTTTGAAGTTTTCTCTCAACTGAACATCGGTGAAAGACAGTTTACCGATCATGACATTGATGTTTCCTTCTTTGTCAACGCGGTAGGTAACTTTACCTTTCTTGATTTCATTGATTGCTTTGGTAACATCGACGGTGACCGTTCCTGTTTTCGGGTTAGGCATTAAGCCTTTCGGACCCAACAGTTTACCCAATTTACCAAGTTCACCCATCATATCCGGGGTAGCAACGATGATATCGAAATCAAACCATCCGCCTTTGATCTTATCGAGGATTTCTTTTCCGCCGACAAAGTCAGCTCCTGCATCCAATGCTTCTTTTTCTTTCGGACCTTGGGTAATGACCAATACTTTTTGAGTACGGCCGGTACCATGAGGAAGGACCATAGCGCCGCGGATTTGCTGATCGGCATGACGCGGATCGACATTTAATCGGAAAGATACTTCAACGGTCGGGTCAAATTTTACATAATTCAATTCTTTTGCCAATGCAATCGCTTCTTCGACCGGATACGTTTTCGTACGATCGACCTTCGCTAATGCAGCAAGATACTTTTTACCATGTTTTGCCATCGTTATACCCTCTTAACCTTCCATGCCTTCGATTAAGATACCCATGTTTTTGGCAGTACCTGCGATAATACGCATAGCGCCTTCCACATCATTGGCATTTAGATCAGGCATTTTGTATTCTGCGATTTTACGCAATTGGTCTTGAGTGATCGTTCCGACCTTCGTTACTTTCGAACTGGCCGAACCGCTCTTAACATTCGCAGCTTTCTTCAACAATACCGAAGCCGGTGTTGTTTTTAAGACAAACGTAAACGATTTGTCTTCAAATGCGGTGATGATTACCGGTACGATATCACCCGCACGGTCTTTGGTCGCATCGTTAAATGCGGTGCAGAATTGGGGCATGTTGACGCCGGCGCCAGCCAAAGCAGGACCCGGACGTGCTCCTCCCGCAGGGAATTGGAGCTTAACTACCCTTGCAACTTTTTTACTCACAAACATTCCTCCTTTTGAAAATGTCTATGCAGTGGTTAATGGATGGTTGCACATCCTCCCACGCAAAGAAAAACCCGCCACAACAAGTGGCGAGTACTATTGTACGTTATTGGGTGAGATAAGTCAAGAAATAGTGATGTTACCGGCTCCATAGAACAATGCCGGAGTTCAACTGATAAATATATGTCGGATTATCAATGGTCAGCTTCAGTATCTCATGGGTGCTCAGAACGATCGGACGGATAGGACGGTCAAAATCAGCTTTTGATATAGCATCGATAATAAATCGGTGATTGTCCTGATCCATCTCAATAAACAGATATACGGCTTCATCATACCGACCGTCATCATCTTTCGTTTTGTCCAACAGAACGATTTTCCGACACCGCTCCTTGATCGTTGCGACCAGAACGCTTAATTCGACTGCGTCTTCAAACATGCGAAATGCCTGAACATAGAGAAGTTCTTCTTTAAGTTCATATTTCCGAATCTCATTCTCTATCTTGCAGGATATGATTTCGCGCTTACAAAAGTCATTCAGGACCTCTTGGGATTGCTCATCGCTCAGTAAACAGGCATCTGAGATATCGTGCAAAGTCCAGGATTTTTTCATGTGCTTGGTAAGAAATGATAGTACCATCAGTGACGACCGCTGATACAGAAAACTTTTCAATGTGTTCATCGGTTATTCCTTTCAAAGACTAAAAAAACCGCACAAAGACGGTTTTAATCTGCTTTTTCCAAATCAATATAAGCAATTTCGGTCGGTGTTTCGCGTCCGAACAAAATCGTAAGAACCATGGCGGTTTGAGCGTCATCACTCATACTGTCAACACGGCCTTCGATCCCACCAAAAGGACCGTTGGTAATACGTACACGATCGCCCACTTTAAAGTTGACGACGACTTTGCGGTCGCTCATACCCATACGACGTAAAATGGACTCAATTTCATCCGGTGAAACCGGGAAAGGTTTAGCGCCACCACCGGAAGAACCGATAAATCCCGTGACCCCCGGAGTGTTACGAACGATATACCAAGCTTCATCCGTCATGATCATTTCAACAAATAAGTAACCCGGGAAAAGATTGCGCATCTTCTCCGATTTCTTACCATTTTTAAATTCGATTTCCTTTTCTTCCGCGACTAAAATCCGAAACAGGTTATCTTCAATACCCATCGTTTCAACACGGCGCTGCAGATTCTCTTTTACACGGTTTTCATGGCCGGCGTAAGTATTAACGACGTACCATTGTTTTTCTTCAGCCATCTTAAATACCGACTCCGATCAAACGCAACAATAAAGCGACGGCTGCCTCCGCAAGCACAAAGAAAACACCGAATGCCGTCGTAAAGATAATGACGATCAGTGAATCTTTAACCATGTCATTGGCCTTAGGCCAGCGGATACGCTTAACCTCGGTCATAATGCCTTCGATACTGAACCATTTAAACATAGAGATAACCTCCTATTTCGTTTCCTTGTGAAGCGTATGTGCATTGCATCGCTTACAAAATTTATGCAACTCTAATCGCTCGGTTTGAGTCTTCTTATTACGGCGCGTCGAATAGTTGCGGGACAGACAGACCGTACAAGTCAAAATAACTTTAGCGCTCTTTTCAGCCACAAAAAATCAACTCGCTTTCATTTGCCATATTACTTTATCATAAAGCCTATATTTAGTCAAACAGAAGTCAGTTTCTTCTTGACTCTTTGCAAAGCATTGTCTACGGCCTTAGGAGTTACATTGCACAATGCTGCAATCTCAGCATAAGAATACCCCTCAAGACGAAGAGAAATGACTTTGACATCGAATTGGGGCATTTTTCTTAGCTTTTCAAGCAGTTCTTTCTTTGCCTCTTTGTATCTGAATTGCCACACAGGATCAAAATCCGGATTTTTACAGGCGATGGTATCAATAAGATACAGGTTCTCATCTTCAGATATCGTCATATCCAATGAAAGACTGCTGCTGATCAGACTAAAAGAGAGCCCCCGGTGTTTTCTCATCAGTGTACGGCATTCTCTTTCAACACACAGCTTAAGAAATGACTGAAATGAAACCTTCTTGTCTTCCCGATAACATTCGATAGCCTGAACAAAACCCATCATTCCGGCTGAATACAACTCATCTTTCGTGATTCTAAGCATACGGGCATATCGAAACATCCCGAAGACGATTCCCATAATCGTATTTTGGTACTTTTTCAACAATATTTCTAAGGCAACCTCATCTTTTTGGCGAATCATATAGAGGAGCTCATAATCGTTGAAGTCATGATACATAGTTTTTATCTCCTTGTTATTTTACTGGTACTCTTTGATTAAAAATTTCGTAAAGCAAAACAGCGGCAGCGACTGAAGCATTCAGCGATGACACTTTTCCAACCATGGGAACTTTTACGGTAAAATCACATTGTTCCTTAACCAATCGTGATAAACCGAACCCTTCTGAGCCGATGACTAAAACCAACGGAACAGTCAGATTTGCCAGGCGATAGTCCGTCGCCTTTTCACTGTCTGCACCGCACACCCAAAATCCGGCCTTCTTCAACTCTTTTAATGTTTGGGTCAGGTTGGTCACTTGCGCAACCTTGACTGTGTCGATAGCTCCTGTAGAAACCTTCGCCACTGTAGGTGTCAGTGTAACCGAGCGATGCCTGCCAATGATAACCCCGTCGACTCCGACAGCATCCGCCGTCCTCAAAATAGCTCCGAGGTTATGCGGATCTTCCAGCCCGTCGCACATGACCAACAAAGGCACCTTATTTTTCGCCACTGAAGCAAGAATCTCGTCGATCGAATAAGTCTTATATTCCTTTATTTGAGCAACGATTCCCTGGTGGTTACCGTTGGCTAAAACATCCAGTTTCGATCGACTGCACAATACGACTTCAATACGTGCTTTCTTGGCTAAATCCAGTACATCCGTCCATTTGTTCTGATCTAAAAGATACAGCTTCTCTATTGGCATGCCCTCATTCAACCGTGTCAGCACGGTATTTTTACCGTAAATATATTGTGCCATAATTTTCCTCCGTGAATGTCTTATAAATGTCCCAAAGTTGTTGTAGTCTTTGTTGATTATCTGTCAGATAAAGATAACCCCACAACGCTTCCAACCCTGTTGCTAACCGGTAAGTAACGACATCCGCATTTTTCGGGATCGTATCCGACTTGTGATTTCGACCGCGCTTAAACATTTCCAACTCCTCATTCGATAAAGGATGTTGCTCCAAAAGAAACCGGGCATACTCAGCCTGGCTCTTTGCACTTACAAATGCTTCACTGATCGATTGCAAATCCTTCGACTTGGTATAACCTCGCTTGATCAGATACTCCCTCACTTGAAGAGATAGCACTGCATCGCCGACAAAAGCCAATACTGATCCGGTATGCTGAATCATAGAATACCTCTGTTTGTGAGTTCTGAGCGATACTGATCAGCCAATGCAAAATCCTTCATTGATTTTGCTTCATTCCATAAATCATACAGCCGGACATCCTCTTCGGATAGACGAAGCCGTTCGATTTTGACACCAAATATATCCATCATTGTCTCAATCGCCACGACCCATTGACCGATTGCAAGTAAGTCTGCTTCTTTGACTCGAAGAAGCTGATTCAGTTGTTTGACAGAATCGAACACTTCTTTGATTGCATTAGGAGTATTGAGGTCATCATCCATAGCAGAAGAAAACTTCGTCAGTATATCCCGGTTGACTGTCGATGGTATATCATATTTTACAAGTGCCAACTTCAGGTATGCCTGTTTAAGAGCTGCACGTATTCTGCTGAGTTCTGTTTTTGCCTGTTCTATTGTCTCTTCGTTGATATTAAGTGGGGCCCGATAGTGTGCACTCATCATCATCCAACGAACGATATCGCCACCCAACTGCGCCAATACATCTTTTGCCCAAAGCACATTGCCCAATGATTTACTCATTTTTTCACCATCAATGTTGAGCATGCCGTTGTGCATCCAAAGCTGTGCAATCGGATGATGATACAAAGCCATCGACTGAGCGATCTCATTTTCATGGTGAGGAAATTTCAGGTCCATCCCACCACCGTGAATGTCAATCATCGACCCTTCGAATTCCTTTTTAATCATCACGACGCATTCCGTGTGCCATCCCGGACGACCCATCCCCCACGGCGACAGCCATTGGATGCCGACATCGGTCTTTTTCCACAAGGTAAAGTCAATCGGGCTTTCCTTACCGTGATGATCATCGATCCGTGCACCAACCATTAAATCATCTACTTTCTGATTGGACAGCTGACCGTAGTTTTCGGATTGTGCGACCTTAAAATACACATCCCCATCGGATTCATAGGCCATATCCACATTGATCAACGCTTGAATGAACGCAATGATATCATCCATCGTTTCCGTGACTCGCGGAGTTGATGCCAGAGGCTTAGTATTTAACTCATCTCGGACACGTTGATATGCATCAATAAAACGGGAAGCGATTTCCTCTTCACTGACGTTTTCTTCCATGGCTTTCGTGATGATCTTGTCATCGACATCGGTATAATTGGAAACATACTTGACCGAATATCCCAAATATTCGAAATAGCGGCGCAGTGTGTCAAAAACGATAATCGGTCGGGCATTGCCGATATGTGCATGATTATATACGGTAGGTCCGCACACATACATTGAAACCTCATGGGGTTTCTTGGGCACAAATTCCTCGATTCTATTGCTCATTGAATTAAATAGTTTCATGTTGCCTCCTTAGAATAAAAAAGCGCCTCAAACAAGAGACGCATACACGTGGTTCCACTCTTTTTCGAACATAACGTTCCTTAACCCCGTAACGTGGGACGCGTACTTTTGTACTTAATTCCAAAAGTCCCTCTTGGATGCATTTCGATATACCTCAACTCGATCTTTTCACCTTGCGATCGTCTCTAAAAAGCCTCAGTATCCTACTCTTCCAATCAATGGTTTATTAAAGTATATCAACCTCACATCGCTTTGACAAGACAGAAATGGTTGAAAAAAGCGGGATTTTCATCCCGCTTTTCACTAGATTTTTGAGGCTAGGAATTTAGCTGTGCGAACCAATTGGTATGTGTAGGAAGCTTCATTGTCATACCAGGCAGCAACTTTGACCAAGGTCAGACCGCCAACGGAAATAACTTTGGTTTGAGTGGCATCGAACAATGATCCAAAGGACATACCGATGATATCACTCGAAACCAATTCTTCTTCAGTGTAACCATAAGATTCGTTTGCGGCAGCTTTCATTGCAGCATTGACATCAGCAACGGTTGCCGGCTTTTCGACAACGGCCACCAACTCAGTAATAGAGCCAGTGATGACAGGAACACGTTGTGCACCGCCATCCAATTTACCCTTCAACTCCGGAATGACCAAGCCGATGGCTTTAGCTGCACCGGTCGAGTTGGGAACGATGTTTGCGGCAGCAGCACGGGCACGACGCAAATCTTTCTTGGCATGGGGAGCATCCAAGGTGTTTTGGTCATTGGTGTACGCATGGATCGTAGTCATAGATCCGGAAACGATTGTAAATGCATCATTTAATGCTTTAGCCATCGGGGCTAAGCAGTTCGTCGTACAGGAAGCACCGGACACGATTGTTTCACTGCCATCCAGAATTTCGTGGTTAACATTGTAAACTACCGTCTTCATGTTCCCTGTGGCTGGTGCAGAAATGATGACTTTTTTAGCTCCGGCCTGAATGTGTAACCCGGCCTTTTCTTCAGTGGTGAAGAATCCTGTCGACTCGATGACGACATCAACACCAAGATCTTTCCAAGGAAGATTTGATGGGTCTTTCTCCGCAAAAACACGCAATTGTTTACCGTCAACAACGATACCTGCATCGTTGAAAGAAACTTCTTTTTCATAACGTCCCTGCGCTGAGTCGTACTTTAATAAGTGAGCCAATGTTTTGGCATCTGTTAAGTCATTGATTGCAACGATTTCAAATTCGCTGGAACCAAACATATAGCGAAAAGCCAAACGTCCGATTCTTCCGAATCCATTAATAGCAACTTTTACTGTCATTGTTTGTCCTCCTCTTGACAACTTCTATTATAAAATTATCTGATAGCAATGTCAATTGTGAATCCGTTATCAATGTAATGTAATCGGTTTCACAGGAAATCTGGGTTAAATAGAGGTTTCCTCGCAATCATAAACGCCTCCGCTCCATTAAAAACCGAAACATGAAACAATTTATTGAATAGGTTCGAATCGTTCAATCGTGCCATCATCCACGGCTTTATCTCGATCAGAGCCTTAGGGAAAAGCTTAGAAAGATCTTCCGCAACCGATACAGAAACATCGATCCGCTCTTTTAGTGATCCCGCAAAATTCAACAACCGATACAAAGTATCCGAGTTAAAGTAAATGATTTCCTGAATGTCGATGTGCATTTGCGACACAGTGTACATCATATATCCTTTGAGCTGATTGTTTTCCACATATCCGACCAAACGACCGTTTTGGGCTTCCAAATCTTTTTTCGTAATATCAAAATAGGTTTCATCACGCACAAAGAAACCTGTAAAATATTTCGTGAATTTTTGATATGCGTCCAAAAGATCCTTTGAACTTACCTGATAAGTAACGCCCATGGTCGACAATTGCGGAATCATCGAACGAGTCAGATGAACAACTTTCTTACTCATGACGGTTGAAAACCCAAATGGTTCATACACTTTCGGATTGTATGCCAATAACATGGTGATCAAATCCTGATGTGACAGAATATCCAAAACATCCGTCATCAGTTCTGTCATGTATCCTTTTCCCTGATCTTGCGGACGGGTAAACACACCGGAAATAAACGAGATTCGCAGGCGGTGTTCATTAAGCATTAAATCATGTTTGAGCACATTGAGTCCCGAGACGATTTCATTGTTTTTCTTCAAAACAAAGCAATTGTTTTCACTCCAATAGTGATCGAAAAAGAAGTCGATCGATCCATTGTCATCATGTGCAAACAATTCTTTCCAATACAGATAAATGAGTTTTTTATCCTTTGCATCCGCCCTGACAATCATAGTTCACCTCTTCGCATATCCTGTATTTCTCAATCAAATACAAAGGGACACTGGCCATCTTGGCATCCCGCAAGTTTTGCTTACCTAAATCATCCTCACGATTGACCAATTCACAATCGGTAAAGTAATGACTCAGAAACTCACTTTCCAACACCTGATAAATCCCGCGTATTTGATCGTTGGCTTTTTCTATATTGATCTGAACCATACGTTTGCTTCCGTATGAACCGATGATAAATCCTTCCACCTGATCATTAATAAGTATACAGCCTCCTTGAGCCTGTAAAACATCGAAGTTATCCAATACATATTCTGTCCCCAACCGTTCAAAGTACAGAAAATCGTCATCAATGTCACTTTTCCAGGTTTCCAGCAGTTTTCTGCACTGATCGATATGTTTCTCAATCGGTTCAAAGCGGTATTTTGAACCGTACAATCTCATAAAAGCGTTATAGTGATTTCTTCTTTTCTGAAGTTTCTTTCCGCTTAATGTAATCAGTTTTTCACGTTCATATACATAATCATAACTTTCTCTCGGACTGCAAAAACAATACTCCGGATACTTTTCAAGAATCCGATCTTTCACATCCGCCGTATATGCACTCATAACGAATTTTATACCTGCATTATGAAAAATAGCCGATGCCTGCTCGATCGCATCCAACAGATATCTCCGTTCACAAAGCGGCATATAAAGAAACAAAGTACCCTCATGTATGCCAAGTAATAAAATCCAATTCTCGGATATATATTTGAACAAAGGATACTGATGTTGCCACATCAGCAGGTTTACAAGATTATGATTACTCTCTTCATAATCCGATTTTGCAAGATATGTTTTCAATAAAGGTATGTCATTTTCACTTAACGGTGTAAAGTCCAAATCACCTAAAGTCATAACTATTCCTCTCGTTCTGTGAACTGAGCATCTATAACATCCTTTGACTCTACCGGTCGTTCGATGGCTTCCTGTTGTTTCAAATCCTCAAAGGCTCGATTGGCCGCTTTCCTCAATTTCCAAACTGCCCAAATCCAATAGGAAGCAAATAATATTAAAAGAACCAAAAAAACCGGCCAGGCTATCAGTAAAAAGAAATACAGTAAAATCAATGAAAGAATAAACTGCAATAATCGCATAAAATCACCTATTTCATTATAGCATGCATTTCGAAAAAGCGAATATAACTGCCTGAATTTAAAAACTGCCCGGGGCAGTTTTTAAAATAAGTCCTTCAGCGTACAATCCAATCCTGCGGCAATTTTTTCAATGCACTTCAATGATACATTGCGTTTACCGCGTTCTGCATCTGAGATGTAATTCCGATGCAATCCGCTGCGCACTGCCAACTCTTGCTGAGAAATATCTTTGGCCAATCGCAACTCTTTCATTCGGTTCCCGAATCGTTTCTCGATACACATCCCATTTGTTCCTTGGCTGTCAAGAATATCCATTGGTTCTCCCCCTCATTTCTTCTTGCGCAAACACCTTTACTTGTATTATTCGATCTACATTATTTTTTCTTGAATCATTACCTATGTTGACTGGCGCTTTTGGCGTTTTTATGCCACGACTGTAACGTAAGTTCATAAGCACTGATCAAGTCTTCCCCTTTAGAAAACAAATCCAAAATTTTGTTCACTTCTGCTTCTGATAAATCATCCAACCAATAGGAACCCCGCTTTTCAACATCCGGAATCTCCAACTGACAGCGTCGTCCGGTTGCCGTTTTCGTAAAGTGAAGCATTTCCCCTTTTTCATTTTCAATACCGAAAGTAGCAATCGAAGTAGAGTTGAAAACGACTCTTACATTTTGCTTCACCTTCCCCAATGGTAAAACCGTCGGCTGATCCGTCGGTATGATCATGTTCACCGAAGGGGCAAAAGCGTAAAACTTAAGCTTTACCGATGAATAACCGGTAAGATTGTCAAACCACGCTTGCGGCGCGGATTTCGTATCCCCGGTTTTTTCAAAATCAATAAAACGGAAACCATTGTATGTCAACCGTCCATGATCTCCGATGTTTAGTTTATTATAGACTGTCTTCTTAATCTGAAATATATGACGCTTCTGGTCATCCTCTACAAACTCCACAAAAAACGGACGAAAATCATTCCCGTTACCACCATTGTAAGCGTTTTCATCTTCTTGAAACAGACGTGCAACCACGGCATCGACCTTGGAATCCATGCGATTATTGGATTTGGACTCTTCCGTATAAATTACATACAAAAAAATGATTCCGCCACATATAATAGCTACAGCCAGAAACATATCCATAAGTACCCCCGTACACGCTTCCCCATATCGTGTTTTCATTATAAATTAAATATGCTTATAAAGTTGATAACGTCGCCAAAATAGAGCCAGCGCATCGGACATTGAGAGCCACTCTATCGGAAAATGAGAGCCACCCGAAAAATGGATGGCTCAAGGTCGTTAACTAGTCAATTTTGGAACGCATGGATTCACCTTTAAGGATGAGTTGATGTGATTTCGGTATGATTCGATCCAGGACAGAATCTGCGATAGCACTGCTTCCCAATCGACGATGCCATTCTT
>DDYT01000036.1 GCA_002348095.1 Erysipelotrichaceae bacterium UBA2227
TGTCTACTTTATTGGGTGCACTTCAATATCGCGATTTTTTTATATACTTCTCAGGCTTATTTAATGCACAATCTATAGTAAAGTGTAAGAATAGCAACCCACATGATTAATCTGACAGTAATCGCAGTTTTGATCTTCTGCTCTAAAGAATCATCTGCTGTATACTTACAAAATAAAAGGAACCACGACAATTTCCGTGTCATGATTCCTCCATATTTCTAAAGATTCAGTAAACGTACATCTGAAATTTCCGCAGGCCTACAACTTATTTACGAAATATTTCGTAATTAGTAGCCATAGCCAAGGCAATCATCCTTTATACTTAGATAAATAGATATAGTTTACAATAATCAATATGCCTGATTCGTAAACTGGAGCATGTCAGTTTTTGACAATGCGTCGCTCGATGCTCTGTTTATTTCGCGCTCTCTTCTTTTGGATCCTTCAAATAACTCATCAGAATAAACACCAAAGCCATAACCCCATAACCCAAAGCCACTTCAGGAGCTGCACCGACTTTGATTTCCAATGCATGCACAAATCCGAAGTAAGCCAAACCGCCGGTAATCAATGAGTATACAGCCGCACGCATAAACTTACGGTCAATGACATAGATGGCAATCGAACAGATCAGCATACCCACTAAGATGTCCCCGCCAGCCAGGCGTTCCCATCCCAGAAGAGGTACCCCACTGGCATTCAGTGCCGCATAATCTTTCACTGCCCCCAACGCATTGATGGTTGAGTTGATCTTTAAGACCACAAATCCGGCAATGAGCGGTAAGAAGGATAAAGCAACGGCCGGCATATGACGTTTTTCTGTAACCGAGAAGGCTTGAGCCGTAATGACCATTCCGATATAAACCAAAATCGGAAGTAAAGCCACCAGCGGAATCAAACTCAAGATAAACTGCATGAGTCCGGTAAAGGCTAAGACTAAAACCGCAACCCCGGTAACCCAAGAGTAACCGATACGCGCTCCAGTGCTCTTCCATCCCGGATGTCCGATATAAATGATCGTCGGGAATGGCGAACCCAGCACTGCGCCAACCATCGTCAATACCCCAGGAATAAGCATGGCACGGGTAATGTTATAATGTTCTCCGGCAGCAGCAGCTGATTCCAAGTTATCCAATGATTCTAAGAAGTCATAAATCGCAAGCGGAATTGCTGCCGGTAAAAACGGAGCAATGGTCGCAAATCCTGTGATCATTAAGTTACCGAAGAAGCCCGGCAAAGCAATGCCAACGCCTGACAATGAATCCGTTACACTTTGCGGATTCATATATCCCGTATCCCATGCCAACAGTGTTCCCACAATAATCGCAAAGGCACCTGCCGGAATATTGAAAGGCATTTTCTTAAGCGCTAACCAACCGACCAAGATAATCGCAAAGGAAAGCAGTCCGATATAAGGCGTCGTAAATACTGCGCCAATAGGATTCATCGCAATGTATGTGATGGCTAATCCAGCCAAAGAACCCAACATGGCACTGCGAGGGATATATTTATTAATCCAAGGACCAATTACAGCCCCAACGGTCATGATGATACCTTGAACCATGTTCCAAGCCAGACCGGTCGCTAAGGCGACTTGCCAGTCTTGAGTGGCTCCATACACAACACCGATGACCCCAAAGGCAACGGCGAAGTAGTGAGGTACACTCAGACCGTAAGGCATAGCGGTAACTTCCATGTTACCTGTTTTAATGGATAAGCGCTTGGCTTGAATGGCAAGCAGAATGCCGCCAAACCCGACAATTACCGCCGTCGCGGGAACGATGTTACTAAATACCATGTTGTTTGGCATGCCGATGACAAGCAATAGCCCAATAGCGGCTAAGAAGTTGGTTAAAACGTTGGAAAACAGGCCGAAGAAACCATTCAGGTCTCCCTTAACCCACCATTTTGCTCCTGATTTATAGTTCATATTTCTTTCCTCTTTATTTTAAAACTTTGAGTAAATGATCCGATGTGGTGGTCCAGCCAAAGATACCACCCTGCTGATTGATCATACGGATGGCAGCTTCCTGATCGGCCGGATCAAAGGCAGCCGTTCCATCTTCCATCATTAAACATTCATAACCTCTGTCATTGGCTTCGCGGATGGTGGTGTGAACACACACATGCGTTGTGACACCACAGACAATCAGACTTTCAATGCCTTTGTTTTGAAGGATGAGTTCTAAGTCTGTCTTATAGAAAGAACCTTTCCCCGGTTTATCAATCACCGGCTCTTTATCCAACGGCTTTAACTCCTCCACGATATCATGGCCGACTTCTCCGCGAATCAGAATGCGTCCCATAGGTCCATCTTCACCGATTGCTTTTGAGCGACGGAGTTTGGATGGCGGACAGTCGCTCATATCCGGACGATGTCCTTCACGGGTATGGATTACAAACATCCCTTTGGCCCGGGCTGCATCCAAAATCTTCTTAACCGTCGGAATGATGCTCATGGTTGGCGTAACATCATTGCCTAAGGCTTCACCAAAGCCGCCTCGGGCACAAAAATCCCGTTGCATATCAATGACAAGCAATGCGGTCTTCTCTAAATCAAAGTCGAATGCGAAAGGTTTCGCATCCACAACATACTTTCTCATGCTTTACTCTCCTTTTTATTGAATACTTCATATAGATACAGGATCACACTGACTCCTAAATATCCCAAACTCATCGTAGGATGCATATTCAATCCTACCCCCGAACTGTGAATGATACCGAAGAAGGTTAAGATGCCTGCAAGCAGTGCAGTGATGCTTGCCGCTTTGAATCGATGATCAATGATAAATACGGTCAGACTGCCAAGGATCATACCAACAATAATTGCTCCCTGACCCAAAACAAACAGGCCTTCATAGTTAAGTCCGCTGATGTTAAGAAGCTGATACCCAACTTCTGCGGCATTGGTGTTGGCACTGCCTAAAGCAATATCCACCGCATTGCGCGTCCAGTCAGCCAAAGACGGAACGATGGCCATGACTACGGCAGGCGCATATTTATGCTCGTTGGCACTGAAGGCTTGAGAGGTTATCACAAGTCCGATATAAAGCAAAATCGGAAGAACACCGACTACAGGAATGATGTTGAGCAAAACAGATATGATGCCCAGGGTCGTCAGAATCAAAACACCGAATCCGGAGGCCACGGAGTATCCGATTCGGGCTCCTGCTTCTTTCCAACCCGGATGTCCGATAAAGATAGCCGTCGGAAACGGACTGCCAAACAAACTTGCTAAGATCGAAGTAACCCCATCGGCCACCAGTGCTTCCCGAGTGTTGTATTCATCTCCGGCCGCTGCCGCACTTTCACAGTTATCGATGGTTTCGATGAAGTTATAAATTCCCAGGGGGATAGCCGCAATCAGAAATGGGGCAGCACTTGTAAATCCGTTGATATAGCGCATGAAAGACGGTATCGGTACATTAAAAGCCAACCCTTCAAAAGAAGCCAGAAGCACATCCAGCTGCATGACGCCTGTGGTCCAACCCAGAATCACCGCAACCCCAATGGCCACCAATCCTGTCGGGATGTTGAAAGGCATTTTTACTTTTCCGATAAATCCCAATAAAACGATAGCAAGAGATACAAGTCCGATGTAAGGCAATGCGAAAATACTGAATGCCGGATTAAGTGCAATAAAGGTTAAAGAAACTCCCGCAAGTGATCCCAGCATGGCGGCCCGCGGAATCCACTGGCGCATTTTAACACCGATTATGGATCCAATCAGTTCAATGACCCCTTCAGCCAGACACCAGACCAAGCCGGCTGACCACGCCAATGTTGCATCCCCTGTGCTCCAAAAGACGGGTCCGATAATCAAAAATACAATGAGAAACATGTGGGGAACACTGGATCCTGATGGCAGTGCCGTCACATCATCCCGCCCTGTTTTTTTAGCAAGTGCCATCGCCATTTTTGTATAGTACGCACTGGCTAAGAAAATCGACAATCCGACAGCGGGCAAAATACGACCGTACACAAGATCAAAGGGCAGCCCAACAACTACTGAAAGTAAACTCGCCATGACTAAAAGATTGGTTAAATTGTTGCTAAACAAACCAAAGAATCCATTCCAGTCACTTTTAACCCAGATTTTCATGTCTCCTCCTATCATTTATATGTAAAGTGTAAAGCAATGCGTTATAATTGTATTCATCAAGACTTAACAAAACGAAGCGGTTACATTTGTATTATCTTACAATTGAACTTGATATTAAGGGAGATAAACCATGGAAATAACATTAAAACATCTGCTTGAGCGTAATGTCTTTGAGAAAGTCGAAATCCACTCGGGAGCTACCCAGCTTCACCGGGTTGTCAAGAGTGTTTCCATCATGGAAACTCCGGATTTTGATAAGTACATTCTTGAAAAAACGCTTGTCTTAACTACCTTGTATCCGATCAAAAACGATCTTGAACGATTTCTTTCACTGCTGGATTCACTGCACGAAAAGCAGGCTTCCGGGTTGATTGTCAAAGTCAAGCGCTATATTGACCGGGTTCCTGAAGTCATCATCGAGAAAGCCAAGGCGCTGGACTTTCCCATCATAACGTTGGAATATGATGCGAACTTGTCGTTGCTTTTTGATTCCATTATTGCCGAAGTTCACTACGCTCAATACAGCACGCATAATTTTAATGCGCTGTATACGACACTTCTTCAGGACATTGTGCAGAAACCATCGACCAAGGCTCTCATTAATGCGTTAAAATCCATTGAAGACATCGATGTTTTGATTGTCAATCTGTTCAACAACAATATTCACTCCACCTCTGACACCATTCTCACCATGTACAACGAACATCCTTTAGCCCGCTCGTCCTATCATATCCTTGACGATCATCTGATCATCAATGAAGTCATTAATTATGATGGGGTGGATGTGTATCGTCTGATGGTCATGACTCCGTATGAACAGCGGCATATCATTTATAACTATATTGAAATCATCAAACTCATGATCATTCTCATTTATCAGAAAAAACAGGAGAATGCACTTAAGCAAAATCAGTTTCTTATGGATTTCGTTGCCAACATGACCTCCAATTATCAATCCAACATGCAAGTGAAGGAAGCCGGGAAGATCTTTAATTGGAACATCACATTTCCCATCATGCTGATGATGATCGATCTTAAGGAAACCATCCTTAAAGCGTATCAGCCCATGATTCTCTCTCAAATCAAAAGTGAAGTGGTGAGTGTGTGTCATATTCATGAAAGTGAGCTGAGACTGATTCTTTTGAACCATCATGTGCTGATCATTGCTAACCTAAAGCAACCCCAGCAGTATAAATCCATGATGATGGCATTGCATGATGCGTTGAAGAATCATTTTCAGGATGCGTTTGTGCGCGCCGCATACTCTGCCCCGATCAGTGAGGCTTCGGATATACCTACTACCTACACTTCTCTGTTTGAGTCGCTTAATTATGCCCGTCTGAATCAGCTCAGTTCATCTCTGATCCATGATTATCATGTGCGCATGGTAAACCTTCTGAAGAAGCTTGATTCGGGCATGTTGCTGGATTATGCGCATTCGATCTTAAAACCTTTGTTGGATTATGAAGAGAAGCATGACTTACCTTTAATCAAAACATATTATCATTTCATTGAATGTCAGTTCAATGCCAAAGAAGCGGCTGCACAGCTTTTCATTCATTACAACTCCTTGCGTTACCGGCTCAATGTGATCGAGTCCTGCGGATATCCGATATTCAATCATCAGGAGTCTCACTTTGAAGTTTACTTCGCGCTGACGATCTATCTGTATTTTTTCAAAAATAAGCAATGATTTGAAATACTGACAAAGTCACTGGATCGGATGGTCCCTAAGTGCAAAATCTGACTTGAATGATCCTTAACTTATTTATAAAGAAAACACTGGCTTTATACCAGTGTTTTGATTTATCGGTTAAACCACAGATCACATTCAAACTCAGCGGCCTCGATGGAGTCTGAGGCGTGAATAAGATTGCGGATCATGCGCGACGAGGTTTTGGCCAGGATCAGTGAATCTTCGCCGTAACGGCCGCGGATGCTGGCAGGATCGGCGATGGAGGGGTCGGTTGCCCCGATTTTCGCCCGAATCTTCTGAATGATCTGATCGTCATCGCTTTCACATTGCAAAATGATCACTTTCTGATTTTTAAACTCATTTAAAATCATTTCTCTAAAACCCGGAAGATTCAGTCGTACGATCACTTCGTGATAATGTTTAAGAATGATATCGTCTTCAACGATGACTTCGGCCTGTTTTGTAATGACACACGGCAGTGATTTCAGTTCATTGAGGATGACCCGTTCAAGTTTGCGCTTGATGGCATCCGGTTTGATCAGCACAAAACTTTTCATTCAATCACTCACGATGCGCGTACCGGTTTCACCTTTGAGAGCTTCCGATGCTTTGTCGAGCAACGTAATGATCGTGGTTTTGTTTTTGGCTTTGCTGACAAACGACAGGGCGGCTTCGACTTTGGGGAGCATAGAGCCCGGCGCAAAATGTCCTTCTGAAATAAAGCGTTTGGTTTCTTCGATGCTCATACTCGAAAGCCATTGCTGTTTTGGGGTACCGTAATACACGGCCACCTTTTCTACGGCGGTTAAGATAAAGAGTACGTCTACATCCAGTTCTTTGGCTAGCAGTGCACTGGCGCTGTCTTTGTCAATGACGGCTTCCACGCCGATGTATCCCTGATCCGTGGACACCACAGGAATTCCGCCGCCCCCGGCACAAATGACCACATGGTGTTGTTTCAGAGAATCTTGAATCGATGCTAAATTCGTTATGTGTTTGGGTTTGGGTGATGGGACCACGCGGCGATACCCCCGACCTGAATCTTCTATCACAGCGATGCCTTCGTTCATTAAGATTTTAGCTGTTGCTTCATCCATAAAACCGCCGATCGGTTTGGTCGGATGTTGAAAGGCCGGATCATTTGCATCCACTTCCACCATGGTTAACACGTAATCCACGGGATTGCTTACGCCGAGCAATGCAAGGGCGTGTTGCAGCTTTCGCGTTAAGTCAAATCCGATATAGCCTTGACTCATCGCAACGCTTACATGCAACGGTATTTCCATTTGTGTGTTCATCACTTGATGAATCTTGCCTACTTGCGGGCCGTTGCCATGGGTAATCAAGACATCATGGCCTTGTTTGATGAGTGCGGCGATGATGGAAGCACTGTGAGTCAGTGCGCTGTCCTGCTCTTTTAAGTCATTCCCTAAAGCATTGCCTCCTAAAGCGATTACGATTTTTGCCATGTTAATTCTCCTTGTATTGTGTATGACATGCTTTTAATGCCAGATGGAAACAGGCCATGGGAGGTGTCACCACGCCGGCTCCGATTTGACCGATGCCCGCTTCTTTATGGGCGATTCCGGTGTTGATGATGGGCAGAATCCCGCGTTTTACGACTTTTATTACGTCAATGCCTGTCGGTGTTCCCACGAAGTTGAGTGCGGGTAAGGCAAATGAGCTGTTCTCTTTCATAGTTATCTTAAACATGCTGTTGGTATAAGCCATGGCATCTTCCACATTCCCTCCGACAAACTGAGTGATGGCGGGGGATGCCCCCATCGCAAATCCGCCGATACCGCAGGTTTCGGTGATGGTCGAATCGCCTAAGTCAGGATTGGCGTCTTGATCGCTAAACCCCGCAAACAACAACCCTTCCACGAAGTTCGCCGGAGCGACAAACCATGTCTGTTTGCCCATTCCGCTGACTCTCAGTCCGAAGTCGACGCCGTTGCGTGCCATGGTGGTTACCAATGTTGAATAGGGAATTCCATGGGCGGCTTCCATGATTGATTTTGCGGCAGGCATAGATAAGTTCAAGAAGTAGTGATCGTTGTTTTGAATAAAGCGAATGACCCGTTCAAGATGATCTTTTTCAAAGGGTGTTTTCAGGATGGCAGGTACCACTTCTCTGAAGAACAAAGAGGTGGCCGCTTTATTGCGGTTGTGACATTCATCACCCATTTGTAAAGCTTGTGCGATCAGTGATTTTAAGTCAATGCCTTCTTCATAAGATAAGACCGTTGCTTTCATTACGGGCAGCAGCTCTTCTTTGATCCAGTTCAGACGGGTGATGACAGTTTCATCGTATGCGCCAAAACGCAGGACTTTTCCCAGCCCTTCATTGACCGTGCAGTAGGCTTTGTTGCCAAAGGTTTTATTGAGCACCACCGATACGGGCATGGAAGCTGAGATCACTCCAGCCATCGGTCCTACCGCATTATAATGATGGGCAGGCGCAAACTCGATCTGACCGCTGGCAGCCAAGGCCTTCGCTTCTTGAGCATTTTTGGCTTTCTTTTCGAAAAGCAGTGCGCCAATCACTGCGCCTTGCATCGGTCCGCACATTTGATCCCAGCGAATGGGTGGACCTGCATAAAGGATGAGGTTCTCATGGAAGCCTTCGATCATATCTTTGGCTAATCCCATATCCACAAGATACGGATGTCCGGCAAGTACGATGCTTATGGCTTTTTCGTTGGCTGTTTTGACGCGTTCATCCTGGCTTAAGAAGTCCAGTGCTTCAATCAGCGACGGATCACCGCCGGCCAAAGGTGACCAGTTCACCTGGCTGACCTTCTGGTTTTGAAGTTTCAGATCTTCATAAAATATGCTTGTTCCGACATTCAGGAAGTGAAGTTGACTCATCTCAGAATCCCTCCTTCATTAAGTAAGCTACTTTTCTACATGCTTCTAAATTACTATTTGCAACATGTATTCCGATAGATTCTAAGGCACTGACACTGTTGTGGAGTCCTTGTTTGTCTTTGTCGGTTCCGCACACGTACGCCACTATATCAAAGCGGCGATCGGCCGTTAGTTTAAACGCTTCTTTCAGCGCATCCAAGCTTTCTTGTACGGCTTGAGGGTGTGCTCCGTATCCCAAGACAAAGTCCAGCAACAATACCCGGGTCGATGGGGTTTTGGCGGCTTTGATGATCCAGTCATTGCGTAAGGAAGGTTCGATCATCGGATGAGGGCGGCCATTGGTGAACTCATCTTCACCCAGGTCGAGCAACGTGTGGTATTGACCGCTGATATCGTGAATGGCGTGTTCATCATGTTTCAGATTGCTTTGGATGACACCCAGCGCTGACAGCTGATCCAAGGCTTCATAACACAAGGTTCCGCCGCAGTACAATCCGACAAAGTGGTGTTGGCCCATCGGTTGAGTGTCCAGTTTTAACGGCTCAAATGCGGGCAGTGTCCCTTTAAACGAAGGTGACAGGCGGACGGCTTTAACCGCGGCTTCACTGAGGCTAGAGGCGTAGTGAAGATGGCCATCATCCTCAGTCACTTCTTTATTTCCTAAAAAGCAGATGACACTGGGTTTGGCAATTCCTTTTAAGGTTTGTATCATCATTTCTTTTACTTCTTTTGCGGGGGGCTTGGATACGCAGACGATGACTTTTGTCTGTTCGCTTTCGGACAATCGGCGCAGTCCTTCGCGCATCATCAGTCCTTGGACGGCTAAGGATAAATCCCGTCCGCCGGTGCCGATCGCATCGGTGATGCCACCGCCCAACCGGTCGATTTGAACCATGACTTCCTGAGAGCCGGTGCCGCTGGCTGCCACGATACCGATATCGCCGCGTCTTACTTCATTGGCAAAGCAAAGACTGACTCCATTTAGCACGGCGGTTCCGCAGTCCGGTCCCATGACGAGTCGCTGATGTTCGAAGGCATATTGTTTAAGTCGGACTTCATCTTCGATGGACATGTTGTCTGAGAAAATCATGACATCCATGCCTTCTTTGAGTGCTATCATGGCTTCGCGAGCCACATATTGTCCGGGAATGGAGAAAATCGCCACATCGGGTTTCAGTCCATCGTCCAAGACATCATCCATGCTGGTGTAGACTTTTTCGGTTGCGGATGTAGAGGATGACCTATTGCCTCCGGACAGCTGGTTTTCAATATGATCGAAGGCTTCTTTGACTCGCTCTACGCTACTCGCAATAATCCCAATGACGAGATCATTGACCGAAGTCTGTTCCACTTCAGCGTTAGACAGTCCGACTTGGCGGATAATGGCTTTGTTCATGTCGGTTGCCATCGCAATGACCACTTCGACAATGCCTTCTTGTTTCTTGACTTTTGCGGCCAAGGACATCAGACTGACGGAGTCGATGTAGCGGTTTTTAAATACGTGTGTTTCTTGATGCATGGTGTTCTCCTTGTTTGTGACTTAGTCCGTAAACCGCAACCCCAACCATAAAGTCGGTTCCTGAGGTATGTCCGAGGGTTGCACATTTTTCAGCCCGATCGCTTACCTCTAGGGGTTGGCTCAGTGATTGTATGAGTTCCAGGTGCCATTGGTTGAATTGTCCTTCAAATGCCTGTCTCAGCATCATTTGGCTCACGCTTGTGGTTTGGGGCAGTACAGGCTGACAACATTCTTTCAATTCCTTAATAAATTCAAGATGATTACAGCCGGTAGCCAAGGCCAACATTCCGACCAGTACGTCATCCCCGCTGGGTGTCTGTCCCAATCCGCAGCCGATCAGTGAAGGTAAGAGCCGATGATCTTGGGTTTGTTGATATTGGTTCAGAATGTGTACCACTTGCGCAGAAAATATGTCTTTCGGTGAACTGAACAGTGCGATGGCTCCGTGGGGTTGTGTATGTTGTTTCAGCCATTGTACCAGGGTCTGGTGTCCAGTCCTGATTCTTTCAAAGCTTGGATAGATTCCCTTCAGTTCGATCAGTGGTTCGGTCGATGTGTTGTTGAGGTCTACCTTCAGTGTGTTGATGGTTAAGGTGTGTGGTGAGGACAGTGCAGGCATCCCGACAGTCAGTTGATGGTTAAGGAATGAGTTCAGGTTACATACGCAGGTTAAAGGGGCTTTTGGTTTGTCTTTACTGACGAGTGTAATCATGGCTTGATTGTTATACAGATTTAAAGCGTGATCATACACGCTGAAAACTCTGTAGTCACCTTGTCTCAAAGAGGTTTCAAACTGCAGATCAGCCCAAAGTGCGTTCACCACACGACCACCACCTTTAACATGTTCAGTGTATCATTGTTATAAGTTGTAAGTCTTTATGATTTCTTTATGATATTAAGAGGTTTCTATTGTTACTTTCATACAATGAAAAAAAGAAACCCTTCATGGATTGCGTTTTAAAGAGATTCAGAACTAATTTCATATAAATTATTATGTATATAAGCATATCTCGGTAAGTTTAATATCAAAGCAGCGAGTAAATTGAGTAAGAGTATTGAGATAAGAAAATCGTACTTATCAAAAGCGATAAACATATAGTGTCATTTTGGGCACAAAAAAATACTTGAACTTTCAAGTGACAAAACATTGAACACAAAAGACTAACAGAAAGCATTATTTAGCTTTTTAGAAATAATCACAAATATTATCAATTCAAGATTACTCTTTATCCTCAATTAGAAAATTCGGATGTGCCGGCTGATCAAATTCGGATTCTAAAACTTTATAAATCATATAGCGGGTTTTCCATAGACGTACAAGTGCTTCCTTATCTTCAATGGTTGGCGCTCTCCCTCGAATGGTCTTATCTATAACATAAGATCCTACCATGTAGTACTTTACGGATGCGCGGCCATCTACTACAGCTATGAAATCCTTTAAATCTGTGTTAGCCTCTTCATCTTCATAGAAAGCACTAAAAATCTGATTCTCATAATAATTCTTACGATCCGTATACTCTTTCCTTCGATATACAACTTCCCCTTCTTTAAGTACGTATTCATTGTGATATCCGACATGATCCACTTGATCAATCGGTTTTAATGTCCGGTTTTTAGTGATAACCATCACACTGAAATCTACAATCGAGTCAAACTGTCTCTCAATCTCCTTTTCAGTTAACGGTTCATACATATAGAATCCCAATCCATATTCTGAGAAGATCTCATCGTAATCCACTTCTACCCCGTCATGCATTACAACACCGCGCTTAATCTCAAGTACTTCTGACATTGGCATTAATCTACTGCCTATCCACTGGTTCAAGAAGTATGCGAACACCACAAAGATTACAATGTTCGGCAATGCGTAGGGTAGAAGTTTCTTCCAAGACTTTGACATGGACATGGATCTTTGTTTCTTACGCAATGCCTTAAACTCTCTTAGGTTTGGATCTGATTTCTTATTATTGAACATAAAACATCCCCCGTTTAACAGTACGATATGATTTTTGAAAAAGTGAGTCAATCTGAATAAAATCCTAACTTTACCTCACTCTTCAAAGTTGAGAAATATTACATTAGAAAGTAATCACTGATTTTTGAGAAGATTTTGGCTAAATTCATTGCTATTAATTAGTTTTCAAGCTTCTATAAACGCTTTTTCTTATTCTTTCAAAAGTTGTTTTCGACTTCGTAATATTTGATAGTGCGTTCATGTTTTTCCCTGGTAAATTCTTAATTGATTTTGAAATAATGTGAATTGCCTTTTCAATAGCTTGGTCCATCGTTAAACTTGAATTTGCAATTAAGCAATGACCGGTAGCAAAAAGTGTTAGAATATCTCCAGTTGTTAAAAAGTGATAATTGTTTACTTCCTCTTCTTTTATCGACAATAATTTCAAAATATCATCGTTACCACTATTTTTATATGATCTGAATTGGCTGATTATTCTTAAGATTTTTTGATAGCAATCAAATGAATTTTTAAATTTCTCTATCGTAATTTTATCTAGTAATTTGTTAACAAATTCATCATCCTTAAGCAAATCGGACTTAGCCAGCTTGGCCAGATACGCTTTATTATCTATATCATAATACGATACAAAACATTGAATCATTTTTTCCGAATCAAGTTTATTTTTCTTCAATTTATTGAAATCCGGTTTGTGTCTCATTGATTCGAATTCATTATACTTAATTTCTAAAAAGTAAACTGTGTGTTCATTGATCTCTTTTTGAAGTTCCTTCAATCTAAGGTCATTACTAATACTATAAGCCGTAAACATTTTCGTCTGAGTATTTAGTGAGTATACAATGTTATTAATCCAACCCGTTGTGTCTTTTATTTCCAAAATTCTCAATAATATTGGGGATTTTTCAAATTTACTCTTGTCTTGCATGGAGTCTAATACATCGAGAATTGAGCCAACAGTTTGTGCTCCGTTGATTATACTTGCTGAGTTTAAAGTAAATGTCTTATTTGGTGAATTGAAATTTGCACTTTCGGTGAGAATAGTCACACCATTATTATATAGTATAAAATTCTCAGGATTTGTCGTCAAAGTTTCTCGAATAGCTTGCGTAACCTCCGTTTTCGGATTATAGTATCGAACATTCCCTTCAAAGATTGTGTCTCGAACATCAGATACTGCATCATATAGATTTTTTAAATAACATACTGTAGTTATAGATCTGAATGTTTCCGTTTGATAAGATTGATGCTCGTTTCCTAGATCAAGCTTTATTTTTATTGTTGGGTATTTTTTCTCGTATTTATTTTCAAACAATTCACACAGCTCTTTCGCACCTAAAAATTCGAAGGCACACTTATTTAAAGTTAAATTCTCAATATTCTTGACAATAGTGCCTAATAATTCAAATTGATTTTCCTTTTCAGCATTTGTAAATCTAACTACCCAAAGTTTTGCCGAGTATGAGTCTAACCCCCTTACAACAAGATGCATATCTTGTAAGTCTTTGTTCCATGTTCCTTTATTCAATGTACCGCTTGTTAAAAACTCTTGAACCCCCATTCCTAATCCTTTGACTTCTGCATCAGTATACCCATTCTGTATCGTATTTACACTATTTGGAAACTTGAATTGAAAGAAATGAACTATAGGATTGCTTCTAGTATCAACAAATACTGCATCAATTCCATTATCATGAAAACCGTCGGTCATAGACTCCTTTACTTTTTGATCATCTTCATTAAACATTGCTTTGATCACGAAATGTCCAAATGCAACCGACTCATTATCATAAATCTGAATCCCTTTTATTTCTATAATTTCTTGTTTCATTTTATTATAAATTGTTTCAATTCTAGTAGGCATTTTCCCCTCCTCAGTAATTCATACGATTACTGATAACGTCGCCAAAATAGAGCCAGCGCATCGGACATTGAGAGCCACTCTATCGGAAAATGAGAGCCACCCGAAAAATGGATGGCTCAAGGTCGTTAACTAGTCAATTTTGGAACGCATGGATTCACCTTTAAGGATGAGTTGATGTGATTTCGGTATGATTCGATCCAGGACAGAATCTGCGATAGCACTGCTTCCCAATCGACGATGCCATTCTT
>DDYT01000009.1 GCA_002348095.1 Erysipelotrichaceae bacterium UBA2227
GGCCATTCAGGCCGGGGTCATTGCCGGAGATGTCAAGGATGTCTTATTACTTGATGTAACGCCGCTGACCTTGGGCATTGAAACCCTGGGCGGTGTGATGACGGTGCTGATCCCGCGCAACACGACCATTCCGACCTCGAAGAGCCAGGTGTTCTCGACTGCGGCTGACAATCAGCCGGCCGTCGATATCAACGTGCTTCAAGGCGAGCGTCCGATGGCTAAGGATAACAAAGGGCTTGGCTTATTTAAGTTGGACGGTATTGCCCCGGCACCGCGCGGCATCCCTCAGATCGAAGTTACCTTTGACATCGATGTCAACGGGATCGTCCATGTATCCGCATTGGATAAAGGCACCAACAAGAAACAGTCCATTACCATTTCCGGTTCTTCGGGATTGAGCGAAGAAGAAATCGAGCGTATGGTCAAGGATGCCGAAATTCATAAGGCGGAAGATGAGAAACGCAAAGAAGAAGTCGAACTGAAGAACAAGGCTGAACAGTTCATTCACCAGATCAATAAGTCCTTGGAAGGTGAAAATGCCAATGTCAGTGCCGAGCAGAAAGCAGAGGTTACCCGTCTGCGCGATGAACTGCAAGAGGCGATCAATAACAATGATATCGATACTTTAAAGACGAAAATCGATGCACTGGAACAGGCGGCACATCAGATGTCTGAAGCGATGTATCAGCAGCAACAGCAGCAACAAGGAGCTTCGACACAACATGAAAGTAACAACGATGACAATGTCGTTGATGCGGATTTTAAAGAAAAGAATTAAGAATCAATCAAGCCTGGTCCGCCGGGCTTGACCTGCGGAGGGTATTATGGCAGAAAAACGTGATTATTATGAGGTGCTGGGGATCAGCCGTGAAGCGACGGAAGCCGATATCAAAAAGGCATACCGCACATTGGCGAAGAAGTATCACCCGGATGTCAATAAAGAGGCGGGAGCCGATCTGAAATTCAAGGAAGTCCAAGAGGCTTACGAAGTTTTGAGCGACCCGCAAAAGAAAGCTTCGTATGATCAGTTCGGCCACGCGGGCATGGAAGGAGCCGGTTTCGGCGGTTTCGGTCAGGGCGGCTTCGGCGGTTTTGAGGACTTAAACGATATCTTCGGATCTTTCTTTGGCGGCGGCTCGAGCCGTCAGCGAAGCACCGGTCCGCGCAAGGGTCAGGATCGCTTCATGCAGATGAAAATCGATTTTATGGATGCCGTGTTTGGCAAAGAAGAAAGCATTTCGCTCGATGTCGATGAACAATGTACGGAGTGCATGGGTTCCGGAGCCCGAAGCAAAGATGATGTCAAAGTCTGTCCGACCTGTAAAGGTCAGGGCCAGGTCATGACCCAGCAACGCACACCGTTTGGTGTATTCCAGTCATCTTCGGTCTGCCCGGATTGTGCGGGCAGCGGCAAGCGCATCGTCAATAAATGTTCGAAGTGTAACGGCAAAGGCTATGTGCGCAAGCGTGTCACCGTGGATGTCAAGATTCCGGCCGGGATTCAGTCGGGTCAGCAACTGCGGGTTTCCGGCAAAGGGGAACGCGGGGCCAACGGCGGTCCCAACGGGGATCTGTTTATCGAAGTACTCGTACTGAAACACAAGTATTTCGAGCGCGACGGACGCCATATCCACATCCGTGTACCGATTTCGGTCGTCGATGCGACCTTGGGTACGACCATTGATGTTCCGACCGTATACGGTGATGTTGAGCTGACGATTCCGGCAGGAACCCAGCACGGCACCCAGTTTCGACTCAAGGGCAAAGGCATCAAAGATTTGCGTACCGGAGAGCCGGGCGATCAGTATGTCGAGGTCACCCTGGAAGTCGATACCAAGCTGAATCGCGAGCAGAGAGAACTGTATGAGAAATTGAAAAGAGCCGGAAACAAAGAGTCGGTGTTCGATAAATTTAAAAAATCCTTTAAGTAACAGCAATGTTACTTTTCTTAGAAAATTCATCTGGCACTCTCGTTTAACGAGTGCCAAGGAGGTGTGTTATGAACTTTGATCAATTTACCGAAAAAGCGCAGCAGGCGATTGCCAACGGGGTACAGCTCGCTGTACAGGCCGGTCACGGAAGCATTCTGCCGGAGCATATCTTAGCCGCTCTGTTACAGGATGACTCGCTGGACGGGCTCTTTCGGCGTGTAAACGCAGAAAAGAGGAGTGTTTTGGCTTATGTGGGTGAACAGCTCGAGTCCGTGGCGAAAGTCAGCGGGACGCAGCCCGGATTCTCTGCGCAGGCCAATCAGGTCATTGTCGATGCGACCAACTGGGCAAAAAGCGTCGGGGATACGCTCGTTTCTTCGGCGGCTTTGCTGGTGGGTATCTTATCGGCCTCTTCGCGATTGAAAGATGAACTGAAGAAAAAGTTCAATCTGACCAAAAATGCGGTCGTCGATGCGGAACTGATGCGTCGCGGCGGCAAAGTCATGAATGATGCACACAGTGAAAACCAGCTGGAAGCACTGAGCAAGTATGGGCGTGATTTGGTCGAGGATGTCAAAAACGGGAAGATCGATCCGGTCATCGGCAGGGATGAGGAAATCCGCCGGATCATTCAGATCCTTTCACGCAAAACGAAAAACAATCCGGTGCTCATCGGGGAGCCCGGAGTCGGGAAAACCGCCATCGTTGAGGGCATTGCCTGGCGGATCATGAAAGGTGATGTTCCGTTTGGATTAAAAGAAAAGAAACTGATCGAACTTGATATGGGAGCGTTGATTGCCGGGGCGAAATACCGCGGGGAGTTTGAGGAACGGCTCAAAGCGGTCTTAAATGAAATCCGTGAGTCCAACGGCGGGATCATCCTGTTTATCGATGAACTGCATAACCTGGTCGGCGCCGGGAAGGCGGAAGGGTCGATGGATGCGGCCAATCTGCTCAAGCCGATGCTCGCTAGAGGGGAGTTGCGCTGTATCGGTGCAACGACCTTTGATGAATATCGTAAAAATATCGAAAAGGATGCGGCTCTGGAACGGCGTTTTCAGAAAATTCAGGTCGATCAGCCTTCGGTGGAAGATACGATCTCGATTTTGCGCGGCTTAAAAGACCGTTTTGAAAGTCATCACGGCGTGCAGATTTTGGATGAGGCGATCATTGCGGCAGCAACACTGTCCAACCGCTATATTACCGATCGTTTTTTGCCGGATAAGGCGATCGATCTGATCGATGAAGCATGTGCTTCGATCCGGGTGGATATGGACTCCATGCCCTCGCAGCTCGATGAGATGATCCGCAAGATCATGCAGTTGGAAATCGAAGAAACCGCACTAAAAAAAGAAACGGACGAGCGGGCACTCGACCGTTTGGCTGAACTGCGGGTTGAACTGGCGAACTTAAAGGAAAAGAAGAATATTCTTTATGCGCAGTGGGAGTTGGAGAAACAGAAGCTCGATGCGGCCAAAGGAGCGAAGGAAGCTTTGGAAAAGGCGAAACTCGATTTGGAGCAGGCTCAAAATGAAGCACGTTATGAAATAGCGGCGAAACTGCAGTACGATACGATCCCAAACCTGGAAAAGCAGATCAAGTCGCTTTCCGGGAAAAGGGATGAAAACGCATTGATTCAGGAAACCGTCGATGAAGAGCTGATTGCGCGGATCGTGTCGAAGTGGACGCACATCGAAGTAAGCAAACTGATGTCGACTCAGCGTCAGAAGCTGCTCAAACTGAAAGACACCTTAAAACTTCGGGTCATGGGTCAGGATGAAGCGTTGGATGTCGTTTCGCAGGCGATCATGCGCTCGAAAGCACATATTCAGGATGAGCACCGCCCGATCGGATCCTTTATGTTTCTGGGTCCGACCGGGGTCGGTAAGACGGAAGTCGCCCGGGCATTGGCGGAACAGCTGTTTGATGATGAAAACAAGATCGTTCGCATCGATATGTCGGAATATATGGAAAAGCACAGTGTGTCCCGTCTGATCGGAGCCCCTCCGGGGTATGTCGGTTATGATGAGGGCGGTCAGCTGACCGAGGCCATCCGACGTAAGCCGTATTCGATCGTCTTGTTGGATGAGATCGAGAAAGCCCATCCGGATGTGTTTAATATCCTGTTACAGATTTTGGATGACGGACGGATCACGGATAACAAAGGGGTCGTGGTCGACTTTAAGAATACCCTGATCATCATGACGAGCAACCTGGGTTCTCAGTATGCCTTTGAGAAAGATCCGTTTCAACGGGAAGAGCTGTATTTAGCAGAAGTGCGCCGTCTGTTTAAGCCGGAGTTTGTCAACCGTATCGATGAAATCGTTGTATTCAATGCGCTCAATGAAGTCACGCTGAAGAAGATCGCTATGAAATTTATCAATGATCTGCGCAAGCGTCTGGCCCCACGGGAAATTGAACTTGAGATTACTGACGCTGCGCTCAATCAGATGCTGGTGTTGGGCAGCGATTTGCAGTATGGGGCCCGACCGCTCAAACGTCATATTCAGCGGGCAGTGGAAACCAAGATTGCCTATGCCATTGTCGCTAACAATATCGAGCGGGATGTGACGCTGATCGTCGATGCCAAAGAAGGCGATTACATCGTCAAAGTCATCAATATCCAAGCCAACGTGTCGTAAGACACGTTTTTTCATCCCATCATTTTGACATTTCGTCCCTGAAATCTTGCATTTTGACGGGGTTTTTGATACGTTGTGAGCAGAGGTGAAGATATGGACAAAAATACCCAACAAATTCAACGTGTGCGTGCGATCCGTGCGGTTGAGAATCTGAAGAAAAACAAATTTGATGCGCATTTTGTCGAGTCAGTCGATCAAATGAAGGAATTAGTCGTATCGATGGTTCCGGATGGTTCCAGTGTAGTCGTCGGCGGTTCGATGACGTTGTTTGAGACCGGTCTGATCGATTGGCTGCGTCAGCAACCCGTTACTTTCTACGACCGCTATAATCCGGAGAATGATGTGATGGAAATGCACCGCAAGGCTTTCAGCAGTGATGTGTATCTGACATCGACCAATGCGGTCACAATGGAAGGTGAACTGTTCAATGTCGATGCCGGCGGTAACCGGGTCGCTGCGATGATTTTCGGTCCTAAGAAAGTAGTCGTCATTGCCGGAATCAATAAGCTTGTCAAAAACATGGCGGAAGCTGAACAGATGATCAAACGTACGGCCCGTCCGATGAACAACGAACGGCTGGCCACCAACAATCCCTGTAGGCTGGTCGGTGAATGCACGGAATGTATCAGTGAAAGCCGGATTTGCTCCGCTTTTGTGCGGTTGGCCCGTTCACAGGTACGCGACCGCATTTGTGTGATCATTGTCAACGAACAACTTGGATATTGAAACCTACCGGCAATTGCCGGTAGGTTTTTATAATGGAGATTCCAGGATGATTCAATCAAACTATCCTGTGAAGAGGTTCATGATGTTATGTCGACTTGGGTTTTCAAGTCATTGAATCGATTAAATGGGATGTAGTGTTCTTTCTGGAGTCTTCCGACAACGATGGAGGCGTCTATGCCGATGCTTTTAGCAAACTCGCAAATAGAAGATTGATCCAACGATTTTTTTGCAACAAAATCGTTAAAATCACTCAAAGGAATTAGTGTGTCACGAGCAAATTCATCGGCTTTATTTTCATCTTCATCTGTAGTGCCATTCGTCATGGCCAGGTGACCTAATACAATATGGCCAATTTCATGGAAAAGACTGAACCAAAACCGATCAGTATCTTTTCCGCGCATAGTCATTCCAATGACGATCTTGTTACCGTCATAAAACGTTACCCCATGTAAAAATGAACCATTGACGTGCGGAAGAAAGATGATTGCAATGCCACATTGTGCTAATAAATGATGAAGTTCACTGATGAAGACTGAAGGGTGTCTTAATGTCATTTTTCTGATTTCAGTCAATGACTTTTTCAATTTATCAATATTGATTGGTTTTATCTGGAGATTTCTTGCTTCCAGTTTCGCTTTTTGTGCGCAGGCGAGTAGCGCATAATCACTCTTTTCACCATTTCCAAGCTTTCGGCAAACAATTCTCATGGAAATAGGAGTATCTTTGAGCAATCCGAGATTGACGACTTCGAAGAACTTCCGGCAATTATAAACACGCTGTCTTAATTGACGCTCAGATTCCACCCAACCATTCTTAACCATATCGTTGTAAGGGATTTTTCTCAAGATTTCAAGATCATCATCCATCGAGTTTTCAATTTGTATTTTTACAAGTTTTTCTCTGAAGATACTCTCAAGATTACTCCAAAAATGAGCAGGCAGTCCAAGGACCATTTCCAAGCGTACAGCAACATCTGTGGTCAGTTGAACTTCGCCGTTTATTAGTTTACTAATATGTTTTTCAGACATATCCATTCGGCAAGCAAACTCTTTTTGACTTATATTTCGATCAATAAGCTGTTCCTTTATGGTTGCTCCGGGTGGTGTAGCAATATGTGTTCTGCTTTTAATCATTGAGGCTCCTCCTTCCGTGGCTTCTAGTGATAATCTGTAATCTCAACAATAGTCACCACTTGAATTTCTTTGCTTTTTTTCTCGAAAACCAATCGGTAGGGATGAATCAAGTCAACCGCAAACTGATTTTTTCTATCACCTTGAAGGGGGTGACATCTGCCAATCTTAAATTTAATCATTTGCTCGACGCTATCAATCGCCATTATCTGATCGATCCTCAGTTGGATTTTCTCCGCAATTTCATTGCCGTATTTCTTTTTTGCGTATGAGGCATCTGTACAAGACATTTTAATATTTTTGTTTTTGTAATCAATCTGCAACTCATCACACCCTTACATATTAACCATTAAGGTTAATAATATTATACATGGAACTCACACCTAAGTCAAAAAATATTTACCTTAAAGGTTAATAAACATATTGATATTATATTTACACGGGTTTGTTTTCATATGAATGCGCATCTTTAAGTTTGATAAAATCGTTCAGTGCTGAAAAAAGTCAGAAAAGGAACCTGACTTCTGACAGTAATGAGTATTTATGTTTTCTATAAGACTCAACTACAGTTGCTTTTTGTGTTTGGGAATAAACTTTTGAGGTTCTTTGACTTTCATCTCCAGGATATGACCGCAGCGGGTACAGACAGTAGCTGTAATCGTCGATCCCATTGAAAACACGGTGCCCTTGGGCATTAAAGCCGCATGGCCCATCAGTACGCCCTCACCGAATTCCGTGCTGTTGCACTTGGGACAGAGTTTGATGTGATCAAACATGAGTAACCTCTGTCAGTTTCAGACACATGACAATTTCACCGTTTTCGACTTTTCCGGTCGGCAGCCAACCAAACTTCCTGTACAGAGCATCGGCCACGTGGTTTTCGGGCTCGTAGGACAGGTAAACCTCCGATGCACCCATTTCACGAAACTTTTCTAAGGCGAGTTTAACGACTTCATTGCCCAATCCCTGATGCTGATATTTTTCATCGATCATAAGTCGCCACAGCCAGAACTCCTGTTCCTGCTTGTTGTGTCCGAGCATCACAAAGCCGACCATCAGGTCATCCTGATAGATTCCGTAAGGGAAGGCGGATCCGTAAAATATGTATGCCTGAGCAATCGAATATACATTGGGAGCCACAAAATTCTTTTGATGTTCAAAGACATTCAATCGGATACAGTCCCGAAAATTGTCTTCGTTAATTTCTTTTAAGATAATCATGATTACGTCCTCGTTTCACCTTCTATTATGCAAAATTGAGTGACAGTTTTCAATCAACTTTGGCCAAATGTGATATAATTACCGTGGACTTGGGGGTCGTAAAGATGATGAGGATCAAGGGCGGTTATCTGCGCATCGTGGTAGCAGGCATAATGTTATTGCTTGTTTTTTCGATGCTTCCGATTGAAGCGCAAGGTCTTGGTTTTCAAGGAAATCGTGATCCGATGCGATTGGAAACAGAGTTTGTCGAGCGTGCTTTGCATCGGCTTCGACCGATGAAAGATTCTCTGTCTCTTGAGATTCCCTGGATTTCACAAAAACAGATCAATCGGATGTTATTGAATCATCCGAGACTGATCATCTCGGTGCATCGTGAAATGTTGGAAGAAGAGCGGTTATACCAGGAATCCCTGAAACACAGGGAGCGGATCATCGATCCAAACAAGCCGATGGTTGCGCTGACATTTGATGACGGTCCCCGGCCGACGACCGACCGCGTGTTTGCGGCTTTGAAGAAGCACAATGCCGTTGCGACGTTTTTTGTGATCGGAATGTATGTTCACGGGCGACGTGATTTACTGAAACAGATGGTTGAGGCCGGTAATGAAATCGGCAATCACTCCTGGTCACATTTGAACTTGCGCGAGATTACCTTTCAGGAAGTCGAGTCACAAATCATTCGGACCGATGAAGCGATCCTTCGTGCTACCGGTGTCCGGCCGGCGTTTGTGCGTCCGCCGATGGGAATGCTTGACGGAGCATTAAAAACCGTCGTAGGTCAGCGGCAGATCGCGATGTGGAATCTGGATACGCTGGACTGGAAACATAAGGACTGGCAGAAAACGATGGCTTCCGTCGTGGGACATGTGCGTGACGGGGATGTCATTTTGGTCCATGATCTGGTAGAGTCCACTGCCACTAACATCGAAGAAATGATCGTCTATCTGATCGGTGAAGGATATCAGCTGGTGACGATGAGCGAGCTTGTCAAATATCGAAATGTCACTTCGAAAGTTGTAAGGTTTGCTCGTCCGTAGGGGTATGGTATAATAAAACTGCAAGGATGCACGGTGGGCTGCGGATGGGAGTCGGATGAGAAAAGTCATTTGTTGGTGGTGCTTGTTTTCACTTTTGATTATCGTTATTCAAACCGGGTTTATCAGTGCCCGGTTTTCATATACCACAGTGCCTTTATCGGTCAGTGCTGCCGAATCAGGATTGATCATTCATATCCAAGAGGAGTTTGATGCCTACACGATGCAAATGCTGAATGAAAAGATTGACCGGCAGTACCGGATTTCAAAAAGTCAAGGTGATTTTGTTGAGTTGGTCGTTTGGGTGAATGAAACGTTTGCGACCGAAGATGTACTGTCGCTTTGTTTGGAAATCCGTGAAGAAAGGACAGACGCAGTTTCTGATTACATTCAGTCCGTCAATATCAACCGCAAGAAGAAACAGCCGATCAGTCTTGAGGTATTGGTTCGTGAATCCAAACGAACTTCAATTCTACGGGAGCTTTTTGGTCAATGGATACGGATCAGTAACGACACTTCGCTGTTTGAGGGTGATTTTGATGAAATCAGCCGCTGGTCGTATTGGAAAGAACAATGGAGCAATTATTATATGGATGAAAGCCATCTGTATCTGCCGTTAATGGATACGACGTTTTTCCCTTGGGGACATACACTGAAATTTGATAAGGTCTCACTGGGAAGTGATATGGTCATTGCTAATATCAATAAACCGACGCCGGCAATACCGCTGAATCCGGGTGTGACGATTTTACCCAGCGGCCGATCGATTGACAATAACAAGAAACTGGTAGCGCTGACTTTTGATGACGGACCGCATAAAAACATCGATCACATTCTCGGCGTGCTTAAGAAATATGATTCGGCCGCTACATTCTTTTTATTGGGAACCCATATCAGCCGCTATCCGTCCGTCATTGCGAAAATCGAATCATCCGCCAGTGAAATCGGCAATCATGCGTACTCCCATAATAATCTGCGTTCAATGTCCCAGACGCAAATCCGCAGTGAAATCGAGCTGACCGATGCACTGATCGTACAGTACGGCGGATCAGTCACCCAGGTGTTCCGTCCGCCTTTTGGCCAATACAATCAGAATGTATTGAACGCGGCTTTTGACAAACGTGTCGTCAATTGGAGTGTCGATCCGGCGGATTGGGATCATCGGACGTGGTCGAAAACCTTTGCGAATATCAAAGCCAATCTGAAGGACGGTTCGATCATATTGCTTCATGACTGGGTCGTTTCCACGTCCGAAAACATCGAAACCTTAGTAAAATATCTGCTCGACCAAAACTACCAGTTGGTCACGGTCAGTGAACTGATCGTGGTCCGAAATGTCACTTCGCAATTTGTGAAGATTGCACCTCGATAGCCGGTTCACACATTTCGTGGGCTTTTCACATGGAGCACTTGAAACATCAGGGTAAATACCTTAATCTATAGATAGACGTTGTGATTTGCGGAGGGTGTATGAAAAAAAGCGGAATTGCCCGATTGTTTGCATTTATGCAGACACTGTATGATTTGACGGATGAAGACCATCCCAAAACCCGGGAGGAAATCGAGGAGGTACTCAAAAACAACGGAATCGAGATGAATCGAAAAACGTTTTATTCGACCATTGAAGAACTGAGGGCTGCCGGGATCGATGTGGCATCGAAGAAGTCCGATAAATATTATTACTATATCAACCGACGTCAGTTTGATTTTGCGGAAACCAAACTGCTGATTGATGCGGTACAGTCCGCCCGTTTTATCACGCGGGAAAAAAGTGAGGAACTGATCAAAAAGATCGGTAAACTGATGAGCCTTTATCAGGCGGCGGATTTAAAGCGCAAGCTGTATATGAGTGAGCGCACCAAGACCGTCAATAAGAATATCTATAAGAACGTCGATGAAATTCATGATGCCATCACCAAAAACCGTAAGATCTCGTTTCGATATTTTGATTACACGCTCGATGTCAGTCATAACAAGAAGAAGCAGTATCGTAAGCAAGGAAAAGAGTATGTGATATCCCCGTATTCATTGGTATGGGCTGAGGATAATTACTATGTGATTTCCCATTATCCCGAGCATACCGGACTGACCAATTTTCGGGTGGATCGCATGGATATGATCCAGGTGACCCATCAGACTCGTGAAAGTCTGGCAAAAGTAACCGGGAAAAGTGATTTCTCGATTTCGCGGTACAGCCAGAATATCTTCTCGATGTTTTCGGGGGATGTTCAGCAGGTATCCTTGCGATTTGACAATGATTTGCTCAATACGGCCATCGACCGTTTCGGTCAGCATGCCCAAATGAAGCGCAATGATGAGCATACCTTTATTGCGGATGTGGAAGTGCAGGTTTCTCCGACCTTTTTTGCCTGGCTCTTTCAGTTCGGTAAGAAAGTGAAGATTTTAGCGCCGGCAAGTGCGGCGGTTAAGTATACTGAATATTGTGAAGCGGTATTAAGTGAGTACCGTAAGTAGGAGGATGAGATGGCTATAAGCAAAGAAGATGTCCTTTGGGATTTGTTGGAAGATGGGTTGGAAGATACTGATCTGGCCCAGAATGACCGTTTGGAAGACATGCTGGATATGATCGAGGATCACTGTCTGGCGGCCTGCCTCGATCAGGGAAAAAGTTATACGACCGTTTCTTCGGTACGGTCACTGTTGCAGTTGGATGCTTCGCATTGGGAAGAGTTTATGGATATGTTACGTAACATGCGGGTCATGGGTGCGAAAGTCACCGTGACCGAACTGGAAGATGAAGATGAACTGCTGATCAACTGGGGCGTCTTGCATTGAGGAAATTTGTCATCTGGCTGCTGATCGGCTTTCTGTGGGGATGCGGATCACAACCGTCACCGGGTCAGAGAACCGTTGTGACGTTGGATCGGTGCATCGATGGCGATACGGCGTGGTTTTATCCTATCGGGAAAGCCCGCTTCTTATACATCGATACCCCGGAAATTTATCCGCAGATGCAGCCGTTTGGTCAGGATGCCGCCGATCATACGTGCAAGCGGCTCAGTGAAGCGAAACTCATTCAAATCGAGTATGACGGGCAACGTGAGGACAGTTACGGACGTGCATTGGTCTGGGTGTGGGTCGATGATCAGTTGCTGCAGGAAGAACTGGCCTTACTGGGCTATGTGGTCAAACTGTATGACTATGGTGACTATCGTTATGAGCGAAGAGTTGATGAGGCTATAAAAAAAGCGAAAAAAAATAAGTCCGGAATCTATGAGTGATTCCGGACTGTTTTATTCTTGGTTCTCTTCGTCTTCATCGACCATCGGCAACACGGTCAGGATGACTTTTTCAATGCGCTTTTCGGTGACCTGGGCAATGCGGAAATGCAGATTTTTGAAGTCGATTTCACTGACATCATCATCTTCCGGGATCTTGCCGAGCAGACTGATGATAAAGCCGCTCAAAGTCTCGTATTCATCGATCGGGAATCCGACCTCAAAGCGCTCTTCAAGTTCTTCAAGATTCATCATACCGCTGACCTCATAGCTGTCATCGGCAAGTTTGTTGAATTCGACCGGGACTTCATCGTATTCGTCAAAGATATTCCCGACAATCTCTTCGATCAGATCCTCGATCGTCACGATTCCGGCCGTACCGCCGTATTCATCGATTACGACGGCGATGTGTGTTTTTGCCAGCTGTAAATCGACAAACAGTTCGTCGATTTTCTTGGACGTCGGTACAAAGTACGGCTTACGGATATTTTCTTTCAGTGAGAAATGTTCGACCGATTCGGCATTGATCAGCGGGATCAGATCTTTGACATGCAAGATTCCGATGATATCGTCGATATTATCTTCGTACACGGGGATCCGCGTAAACTTTTCCTGGTTGATCAAATCGATGATTTCATCCAGGGTTGCGGATACCGGCAGGCTGAACAGTTCCATGCGGTGAGTCATGATGTCTTCGGCTTCCTTGTTATTGAACTCAAAGATGTTGTTGATCATCATTTTCTCGCGCTGCTGAATCGTTCCTTTTTCCTCGCCGACATCGACCATCATCCGGATTTCCTCTTCGGTGACGTTGTTTTGCGCTGCGTTGGGATCGATACCGAACATCCGGACGATCAGATTGGTTGAGAAACTTAAGAAGCGGACAAAGGGAGAGGTGATCGTTGAGATGACCAGTAACACCGATACGACGGAAAAGGCGATGGGTTCGGCTTTGGTCATCGCAATGCGCTTAGGAACCAGCTCACCAAACACTAATGTGAAATACGATAGGATCAATGTGATCAAAACTACGGTGACGATCCGCAGGATACTGTCGGACAGTTGGATATCGGTGGTTTTGATCAAGGCGACCAGCGGCTCGGCAAAGGTGTCCGCCGCAAAGGCACTCGCCAAAAAGCCGGCCAGGGTAACGCCGATTTGTATGGTGGCAAGAAAGCCACTCGGTTCGCCCAGCAGCTTCAGTAACTGCTTGGCCTTTTTGTGCCCATCCTCCGCCATGACTTTGATTTTGTTATCATTGAGTGAAATGAGTGCGATTTCCGATGCGGCGAAAAATGCGTTCAATGATATCAGCAGAAGTAATAACAGTATTTCCATCAGTGTAATCCCTGCCTTTGTGACCATGAGAAAAAGGGCATAATCTGCCCGTCATGGATTTTTGGATGTTTGTTGTTTCGATATTGCTCGGTATATGCGGACTTTAAAAGAGCTTGATTTCTTATATTACGTCTATCCGCGTCCCCGGGGTCATCATTCATAGTAACTCATACCTCGACTGTAATGTTTCATTTTAACAGTCAAATTATAGCACAGTTTTTTAGAATTGCCAAAAAAATGAAAAAACCGTCAGATGACGGTTGAGAATTATTTCAGTTTCGCTGCGACTTGCAGTAAGCGGCGGGTCTGATGTTCGACGGCATCACGGACATCTTCGACCATTTCACCTTGCTGATTGACGCTGACGCTGGTGCCGTAAGGATTGCCGCCGGCTTTGAAAACCGATGCATCGGTATACCCCGGAGCCACGACGATCGCACCCCAGTGATACATCATAGTATACAATGACAGGATCGTTGCTTCCTGTCCGCCATGGGGGTTTTGTGCAGATGACATGGCACTGACTGCTTTATTGACCAGCTTACCCTGAGCCCATAATCCGCCCTGAATATCTAAGAACTGTTTCATCTGTGCGGCCATATTACCGAAGCGGGTCGGTACGCTAAAGAGAATTGCATCGGCCCAGTCCAGATCGGCTGAGGTTGCCACAGGGATATCTTGGGTGGCCTGCTGAACTGCTTTCCATCCCGGCTGTGCATCGATGACGGATTGCGGCGCGAGTTCAGCGGCCTTGACCAATCGGACCTCAGCGCCTTCTTGCTCGGCGGCTAGTTTAGCCCATTGGGCCATTTGAAGATTGGTACCATAAGTACTGTAATATACGATCGTTAGTTTTGTTGACATATGTCCTCCTAATACTTACAAATAGTAAGTAACTAACAAAAGTATATTAAAAGTGACGATGAATGTCACTTGATTTGCTCATGATTTTTTTCAAGCAGTTCCCGGATGATTTTTTGTTCTTTCTTTATGAGTGCGATTTCATTTTCTAACTGCTTCAGGATGACGATGGATTGCTGATCGACCAAGTAGTCACTTTCGATCCTCAGGCTGTCCTTGGCTTCCTGCCGGTTTTGAGACATCATGATGATCGGTGCCTGAATGGCTGCGATACAGGACAGCACGAGATTCAGCAGGATAAACGGATACGGATCAAAGGGTTTGGATATCAAAACAAACGCATTGAGAATGATCCAGAAAACCAGTACCAGCGTAAATCCGAAGATGAAACCCCAGCTGCCGATTTTGGTGGCGATCATATCGGATGCCCGCTCACCCAAAGTAAGATGTTGCTGATGGATGACATTGACACTTTTGCCTTCGGATTGCATCAGGACTTCCGAAGGTGATTTCAGTTTCTTTTTTGCCATACTATCGACCGTGCCATTTGGTGGCCCACTGACCGATCTGATCCATGGCGGTCTTTAAGTCCTTTCCTTTGTCTGTCAGCTGATACTCCACCCGGATGGGATGAGAGTCGCTGACCAGACGGATAATGAGACCTTCATCCTCCAGTTCTTTCAGTCGAAATGTTAACATACGTGCGCTCAGCTGCGGGATGATCTGTTCAAGCTGAGAAAAGCGCAAATTGCTTTCCATCAGTGAATGAATGATCAGTCCGTTCCAACGTTTCCCTAAAATTTCAAAGGCATGCTCAAACTTTGGGCATAATTTGATTTCCGTACTCATGACATCACTTCCTTTGTCTAATTATATCACATAACTAACAAAAGGTAAGCAGTATGAATTTTCCTGATTGTGTCAATTGTGATAGAATAAAAGAAGGAGGATTATGTATGAACTTGTTTGATTTTTTAATAGAGAAAGCAGCGTCCCAACCGAAAATGACGATGGCGGTTGCGGTCGCACAGGATGAAGATGTATTGTCGGCAGTTAGCAAAGCAGTCGCCCATGGGTTTGTGGATGCGGTGTTAATCGGCGATCAGGAAAAGATCATTGAAATCGCCAGAGAACACACATTTGATATTTCGGCGATGCGCATCATCGATCAGCCTGATCCGGTGCTGGCTTGTGCAAAAGCCGTGCAGTTGGTTGCCCAAGAGGAGTGCGGTCTTTTGATGAAAGGATTGGTCGATACTTCGATCATCCTAAAGGCTGTGCTCAACAAAGAGGAAGGTTTGCGTACCGACCGGATCATTTCGCATGTCACGGTCGCTCAGGTACCGGCGATCGACCGCTTCTTTCTTATCACCGATGCGGCCATGAATCTGTATCCGGATCTGACGGCGAAAAAGCAGATCATTGATAATGCGGTTCATGTGGCTCATGCGTTGGGTATCAAAGTGCCGAAGGTCGGTGCGGTATGTGCGGTGGAAAAGGTCAATCCGAAAATGCCGTGTACCGTGGATGCCAAGGATCTTTCGGAAATGGCCAAACGCGGGGAAATCGAGGGATGTGAGGTGGATGGACCGTTTGCCTTGGACAATGCGGTTTCCGTTTTAGCCGCAAAACACAAGGGTATTACGACGCCCAATGCCGGGATGGCGGATATCCTTCTGGTTCCGACCATTGAGGCCGGCAATATGCTTTATAAGTCGGTTACTTTCTTTGCCAATGGTACGGCTGCCGGTATGATCGTCGGGGCAAAAGCACCAATCGTACTGACTTCGCGGGCGGACAGCGATTTGAATAAGCTGGTGTCGATTGCTTTAAGTGTCGTGGTTGCCGGTTTTCAGGGATAAAAAAACAAGAACATTTTCTTGATTTGTGTTACAATCGTTTCGGTGATTGTATGAAAGAAATCGTAGAGTGTTATAAAGTCGATACCATATCCTTGCAGCGAAATGACGGATTTTGGCTGGATGACGGGCGTTTGGTATTGCGTTCGGTCAATGTGGGCGAACTGGTGGCTGACCGTTATCAGAGTCCGTATGCGGAAGCCCGGTTTTCGCTCGATGTGAAAGATACAAAGGCATTAATGCTGTTGCTGGATGCGGATGATGACAGTTTTTCCTATCGTCTCAAACAGCATTTTGACGGAGCGTCTGTATTGGATCGTTTCAAGCGTTTCTGTGATGAGCATCAGCTGAAATATGAGTATCGGTTTATTACCGACTGAATTAAAAAACGTGAGTCATCACGTTTTTTGCTTAACTTACTGTGCCGGGCGATAGAAAATATATATGTCGCCGATCGAGTAGCGGTCAAAGGTGGATTTGTTCACTTTGATCGTTGCTTCGAACAACTCTTCCATATTTTCCATCCGGTAGGTGACTAAGAAATAGTACTGATTGGATTCGACGACTTTTTTATCGACAATCGTACTGCGGATTTCGATGCCTTTGTTGTTTGAACATCCGCTGACCAGAGTCAACAAAAAAATCAAGCTGACAAAAACGATGATTTTTCTCATAGGTACCCCTCCGTTTTTTTCACTATACCACAGGCACAACTGAATGTCCATGTTGTGAAAAAGAGGCTGATAATACGGTTTTTTCAGGTGTTTGTAAAAAATCACGAATGAACATATCAATATTCTGCTATAATGGAATTAATAAAATGAGGTGATGCTATGTCTTACTTCAGTTATCGAGGCATTGATTTTCACTACCAGGTTTTCGGTTTGGGTGAACCCATTGTCTTTCTTCACGGCATAGGCAATGATTTGTATCAGCCGAAGATCCACCTGATGCATCTGCCCGGGCATGTGATCATGCCGGACATCCGCGGACACGGAAAATCCGGTCATAATAATGATCCGATGAGTTACGGCCTGTTGGCAGAAGATTTGTATTTGTTTGTCAAGTATCTGGGGCTTAAGGATTTTATTTTGGGCGGAATCGATATGGGGGCAGGTATCGCACTCAATTTTACCCTGAAACATCCGGAAAAGGTCAAAAAGCTCATTTTGGTTCGTCCTTCGGCGCTGGATATGCCGTGTGATCCGTATATCCGGCAGATTTACGAACGCCTTTCGATGTTTCTGAAACTGCATCACGGGGTAGAGCAGTTTAAGCGTTCGGACGATTACAACGAACTGTTTGAAATCAGTCCGTATGCGGCTTACCATCTCTTGCGTCATTTTACCGATCCGGTCGCACAGCATTTTCCGGATAAGTTTCAGCAGATAATCGATGACAAGCCGATTGATAATGAAGAGGATCTCAAGAAAATCAGCTGTCCGACTTTGACAGTGGTCACCGATATGGATATGGTCCACCCGGTGCATTTGGGTGACATTCTCAATCAGCACATCGAAGATCACACGCTGGTCAAAATCACGCCGAAGCCGCAGGATGAGCACAAGCATCTGCTCCAACTTGAACAGGCGATCATCGACTTTCTGAATCCGCTGAAGTAATTCCAAAGATAAATACTTGTTGAGATGAGACAGACATTTTTTGCTTGTTTTTAGGGGAGGGAAATTAACTATTACAAAT
>DDYT01000008.1 GCA_002348095.1 Erysipelotrichaceae bacterium UBA2227
GCTCCCTCACGGGAGCCTTTTTTATATTATGAAGAGTTGAAGAATAAGGTAATCTAAGATAAAATGAACTTATTACTCAACCATACGCAGGAAGGTGATCAAATTGCGTAAAAAATACAAAGTTTCACTGTTTCTATATACGTTTCTGTTTATATTCTGGCTGATCCTGATTCCAAGATATACGATTGAAAATATCGTTGCGGGACTATTGGTGTGCCTGGGAGCCTTATGGTTTTCAAGTGAACTGCTGATTGAAGAAGACCAGGCCAGTATTTATTCAAGAAAAGGGTTTTCCTTGTATATCCGGTACATCTATCACCTGATCATTGAAATCATTAAGGCCAACATCGATGTCGCAAAAATCGTGTTGAGCAAAGAAATGAACATTCAACCCCAATTTTTCAAGGTTCCGCTTCAACTGAAAAAAGATCTGAACAAAGTCATTTATGCAAATGCGATTACTCTGACTCCGGGCACATTGTCCGTAGATATGGGAGATGACTATATTCTGATCCATGCACTGACTCAGGCGGCTGCTCAGGGGGTAGAGGGAAGCATATTGGAAAAAGGTGTATTGGAACTGGAGGAACGCGGATGATTACACATGCAATGATTGCCATCGCGATCTTCTTATCAGTCATGGCTTTTGTCTGTCTTTACCGTGCTTACATCGGACCGACACCGGCTGACCGTGTCATATCGATCAACGTGATCTCAACGAAAGTCACGATACTTATCGTTTTGCTTGCCGGAGTAACCAATCAGGACTCCTTTGTGGATGTTGCGATCGTCTATGCGATGATGGGATTTATCACCACAGTCGCCGTATCGAAATATCTGGAAAGGGGGAAACTGTTCTGATGGCAGAAATACTGAATATTGCTCGTGAGATTACAGCAATCCTGTTTTTGATCGGTGGTGCTTTCTTCTTCTTTGTCGGAACGACCGGCTTGATCCGGATGCCCGATGTCTTTTGCCGGATGCATGCGACGACCAAGTGCGATACCCTAGGCGCAGGATTGATATTGACCGGACTGATGATTTTCAACGGATTTTCAATGATCAGTCTGAAACTGTTGCTTATTTTGATTTTTATCTGGCTGACCAACCCTACGGCTGCGCACATCATTGCCAAAGCCGAATACAGAAAAGAAGTCATGGGAAGAAAGGAAGACTGATATGTACATACTCAACCTTATATTGGTCATCTTTCTGATCATCTGTGCCATCGCAGTGCAACATACCAAAGACCTGTTGGGTGCGGTCATTCTGTTTGCATCCTACAGTCTGATCATGGCAGTTTTATGGCTGATGTTACGTGCACCGGATATCGCACTGACTGAAGCAGCTATCGGAGCCGGTGTTACGACGATGCTTTTTATTGCGGTCATCAGCCGGACAGGGAGGATGGAAAAATGAGAAAAGGTCTGTTTATTTTCGTGCTGGCCATGTTGTTTTTCATTCTTTCATACAGTGTCATGCAAATGCCGGCGCTGGGCAGCGTAAATAATCCCTCATACAATGCAACGACCCGCTATTATCTGTCCAACAGTACGACGGAAACCGGGGCACAAAACGTGATTGCGGCCATCATAACCGATTACCGCGCTTTCGATACCTTGGGTGAAACCACGGTCCTTTTTACATCGATTGCGGCGGTATTATCTGTGTTGGCGGGATTGGGCCATCACGGAAAGGAGGAAGACCATGGATGATTTGATCGTCAAGATGATATCACGTATCGTCATTCCTTTTATGATCGTCTATGGGATTTTCATTGTCCTTTTTGGCCATATATCTCCGGGCGGCGGTTTCTCCGGCGGTGCGATTTTAGGTGCGGCGATGGTATTGTATACGCTGACCTTCTCCGCAAAAGTGGCGATGAAAAAGTTTCCGCACAGCGTATCGATGAAGCTGGAAAGCGGCGGCATTTGGCTGTATATCATCATCGGCCTTATCGGTATCGTTACAGCGGACAGTTTTCTGTCCAACCGGCAAGGCGGATTTTTTATCGGTCAGGCCGGAAGACTGATCAGTGCAGGAATGATCCCGATTTTGACCGTCGGTATCGGCATCAAAGTAGCCAGTACGATGATCACGCTCTTTCATACCATTTTGAAGGAGGAAGACCATGAATGATTTTCTGATCAACCTCGCGAATCATATGAACTATATTGCGGCGATTGCGTTGTTTGTCATCGGACTTTATACGGTGCTCACTCACAGCAACCTGCTTAAAAAGGTCATCGGCATCAACATCATGGAAACATCCGTATTCCTGTTTTTCGTTTCCATCGGTTTTGTCAATGACGGAAGCTCGCCGATCATCGATTTGGGTTCGTTGGGCAAGATTTATGTCAATCCGGTCCCCTCGGCCCTGATCCTTACCGGAATCGTCGTTGCGGTCAGTATCACCGCCTATTCACTCAGTCTGATCATCCGTCTGTATAAAGCGTATGGGACGATGGATCTTGATGAAATCATGGCGATGCGCAGTGAGGTGAACCATGATTAAACATATTCCTATCCTGGTTCAGGTGGCTTTACTTTCGATGGCCGTGCTGATTCCCTTGTTAAGAGGGAATAAAGCAGCCAAAAGCAAAGGAATCACGGTGGCATTATTATTCATATCGTCAGTTTTCTTACTGATTCTGATTAGGGATGTCCGGGATAACGGCGCTTTTGTTTACAATTTCGGTAATTACGAAAGCTATATCGGCATTCAGTATTCGGTCAATATTTTTTCAGCTTTCATGTCGTTTTTTGTCATCACCCTGGCTTTGATCATCATGATTTTCTCGACCAAAGATATCGATCATGAAATCAGCCGTCAAAGTATCAGTCAATATTACACCTTAGTACTGATCCTGCTGTTTTCCATGGTCGGAATGATTTTTACCAATGACTTATTTAATATGTATGTATTTATGGAAATCCTGTCACTGACTTCCTGTGCAATCATTTCCGTTAAGAGCAAAAAAGAGAATTATCTGGCTGCATTGCGGTACCTGGTATTAAATACGATCGGCTCGCTTTCCGTATTGCTGGGGATTGCCTTGTTATATATGGTCAGCGGACACTTGAACATGTCATTGATGGGACAGAGCATATCTTTGATCTGGCAGTTATATCCGACCAATATTCTGATTGCGACCGGATTTATGTTAGTGGGATTTGCGATCAAAGCTGCGGTTTTCCCGATGCATATCTGGCTGCCGGACGCTCACTCCAACGCACCGACACCTTCGAGTGCCTTGCTTTCGAGTTTGGTCGTCAAGATTTATGTGTTTGCGGTGTATAAGATTCTGTTTGATGTATTAGGTAAGGACATTGTAGTTGGTTTGGGCATCCCGGGTGTTATCGCCGTGTTTGCGGCTTCAGGCATGTTATTTGGTTCCATCTTTGCGATCGGTCAGAAAGACATCAAGCGGATGCTGGCTTATTCCAGTGTGGCTCAAATCGGATATATTTTCTTGGGATTATCCTTAATGACCGAAGCCGGGTTAGCGGCCGGGCTGTTTCATGTCGTCTCACACGGACTGATGAAAACCGCTCTGTTTCTCAGTGCCGGATCGATCATATATTATCGAAACAAACGAGACATCCGCCAGTTGGATGGGATAGGTGTGGAAATGCCGGTCACCATGGTCGTATTTGCCATCGCAGCGATGGGGATGATCGGTATCCCCGGGACCAACGGGTTCATGAGCAAGCTTTACTTGTCCTTTGCGGTATTGGGTGCCGGTCAGCCGCTGCTGTTGGGCGTTATCCTGTTGAGCAGTTACCTTAATGCGGTGTATTATCTTCCCATCATTATTTCCGCATTTCTAAAGGAACCCAAGAGTAAAAACATTACGATGCAAGTTGAGGTATTGCCTTGGCCGATGCTTTTGGCTTTGGTTACTGTCGGTATCTTGTGCCTTTTGACCGGTTTTTATCCGAAATTGGTCATGGATATCGTGACCCAGGCAGCAAAAATCTTCTTATCCGCGTGAAATGTGCCTGGCGTAACTTGTAATTTGTGAATTTTTATCATATAATCATAAGCGAGAGGAATGATTATGTTATAAATTTAACAAGTCGATTCTTCCGTGGTGGTATAACATGATCGGTAAATCAAAACATCAGCCAGGGAAACATGCTGTCGAAGACCGCGTATTTCCGAAGTTCAACATATTCTCCATAAATTCAATAACCGTGATGATCGTCACGGTTTTCATCTTGGGCTATTTCATTCTTTTGACGCAATCCGATGTCGGTTTGACTATTCTGGGTTACAAGGTCGTGTTTCTTGAGCGGATTATCAAATTTTTCGTTGATTTAAAACAGCTTCCGTTACTGATCATTGCGGTACCGTTGGTCGGCGGTGTGATCGAATGGGCGCAAGGCCGGAAATCCGATGACACCCGAGATATCACCGTCGTCTATACGACCTTTGTTACGTTAATATTGGTACTGGCGATGTATCCGCATGCGCTGGATGGAACGCTGACCTATTGGCTGAAGGATGTGCTGGGATTCGGTCTTTCTTTCAAGGTCGATATGCTGTCATTGACCTTGGCCATGACAACCTCGATCCTGTGGCTTCCGGTGATGATCTATTCACACAAATATATGCTTCATGAGAATCACCGCAGTAGATTCTACTTCTTTATGTCGCTGACTCACAGTGCAATTTTGGGCACGGTCATGGCCGGGGATTTGTTTACGATGTTCTTGTTTTTTGAAATCATGACGTTCAGTTCTTATATGCTGGTGTCTCACAGTGAAAGCAATGACAGTCTGAAAGCCGGATACAGTTATCTGTATATCGGTGTATTGGGTGGTTTGGCCATTTTGTTAGGAATGATTTTGCTCAGTGTGTTTACCGGGAATCTGTCGTTTATCCCCATGGCGGATCAGTTAGCCAAAATGGGATCATTCAGATATGTAGTGATCGGGCTGATCATGTTTGGGTTTTCGATCAAAGCCGGAATGGCTCCGGTCCATGTGTGGCTTCCTAAAGCACATCCGGTTGCACCGACGCCGGCCAGCGCACTGCTTTCGGGGGTCATGATTAAAATCGGTGCGTACGGCGTTTTGCGGGTCGCTACGACTTACTTGTTCCCCGCATCCTTTCAGATCACAGACTATAAAGATGCCTTGTGGAGCGTATCAAAATCCTTTGGGTCCGGATTGATTTGGCTTGGGATCATCACCATGGCCATCGGTGTATTTATGGCGTTGCAACAGTCCAATATCAAACGGATGCTGGCGTACCACAGCGTTTCGCAAATGGGCTATATTGTTTTGGGCATAGGTGTTGCGGTTTACTTGGGATATAAAGGTGCGATGGGGTATTCCGGTGCGATGTATCACATCATCAATCATGCCTTATTTAAGTCATTATTATTTATGGTAGCGGGGGTCGTGTATCTTTATACGCATCAGCTGGATATGTATAAACTGGGCGGGCTGTGGAAACGCCTTCCGTTTACTGCTCTGATCTGTCTGATTGCGGCTTTTGGGATTACCGGGATGCCCGGATTTAACGGGTTTATCAGTAAATCGATTCTGCATCATGCGATCATCGAAGCGTATCAGTATGGCTCACCTTCATTTCGAGGTGCCGAAATCATCTTTAATATTATCAGTGCAGGCACGGTGTGCTCGTTTCTGAAACTGTTTGGCTTTGTCTTCTTAGGAAAAGAAAAGACGACGCACTACTCCAAGCAGTCGTTTAAAACGATGGAAATGGCCATGGCGGCGATTGCCGTTCTTATCATTTTTATCGGTTTGCAACCGGAATATCTGATGAACGCCTTTATTATACCCGCGGTCCGTGCCGTCACATACGACCCTGCATTTATTGATAAATATGTAGTCGGTTTGAAATACTTTACTTCATCGGCTCTGATTGAAATGGCCGGGATCTATGCCTTGGGTATCGCTATTTTTGTGGCCGGGATCCGCTTTGATCTGTTCCATATTCATTTTCCGAAGTGGATGAACATCGAATATCTGGTTTTCTTTCCAATCAATAAGATATTGCAGTTGACCTGCTATCTGCTGGGCAACTGTAAGACGGATGCCGATGTGATCGGGCAGAGTAAGGGATTTGTCAATCCTTTCCGCGACGATGCTTTTGCGGATCATCCGCGGACGCTGAGTTTTATGAACCGTCTGGTCATGACAGCCGACTTGTTTACCCATCGTTATGAAAATGCATTGATCAAAGGAGATGTTCTCATTTATACGGTCATCGTGACGATTGCTTTGATCGCTCTGGTGATATTTCGATAGTTTATTGCCGTAAGCCGGTCACGACCGGCTTTTCTGTTGAGTTGTGAAAAAACGAGATTCTTGACAGTGCTATGACAGACAAGTTAAGATAGACTTACGTATCGGAAGGATTATTTATGAACGTATTAACTTCGGCAGTCGTGTTGTGGTTGCCTTTGATTCTGTTATTCTTCGGCTTATTTGAAGCCATCCTGGAGCCGCTGATCGATCACCGTCATCGGTATTTTCGTCGTTTCTCCGTCACTCTGTATTTTCTGATATCGACGGTATTGATTCTTCTGACGTTTGACCGGATCATTGAAAATCCGATCGTCTATGCGTTCGCTGATATTTTCGGCATGGGGATTTCCTTTAAGATCGATTTGATCAATTTTGTCCTGATGGTCTTTGCCTCGATCATGTTCACCGTAACCTCGCTTTTCAGTTTCGATGAACTTCGAAATCAGCAACATGAAAAGAGTTTTTATTTCTTTATGGTCATAACCTATGTCGCAACGATGGGCACGCTGATGGCCAATGACTTGCTCGCGTTTTTCCTGTTTTTCGAAATCATGACCTTTACGACGTATGGGATGATCGTCCATTATCGAGAGCAGGCGCTTGAAGCCGGTAAAATGTACATCACCATGGGTATTGTCGGCGGGCTGAGTATTTTGAGCGGGATCGTCCTGCTGTATGCTTATACCGGAAGTATCGAATGGGTTCAGCTGGCCGATAAGTTCAGTGCGCTGGGATTTGTGAAGTATTTGATTGCCGGACTGTTTGTTATTGGGTTTGGTATCAAAGCCGGTATGGTGCCATTTCACTTTTGGCTGCCAAAAGTTTATAAAGCTGCACCGTTTTCACTCAATGCTTTATCCTCGGGAATACTGACCAAAGTCGCGGCGTATGGGATTTTGCGGGTTGCGGCTGTCGTTTTTTCGGTCGACAGTAATTCCCTCTCACTACCCGATGTTAATCTTTGGCTGACTTCAGCCAACATCGGACGAGTCCTTATTTGGATGGGGATACTGACAATGGTCGTCGGTGTTTTTATGGCACTGATTCAGGATGATGTCAAACGTATGCTGGCATATCACAGCGTTTCGCAAATGGGTTATATTCTTTTGGGAATCGGGGTTGCGGCTTATCTGGGCTATAAAGGGGCTATGGGTCTTAGCGGCAGCCTGTATCATATGATCAACCACGGCTTGTTTAAAGCGTTGCTGTTTATGTCGGCGGGGGCCGTGTTTTTTGCCACCAAAGAGACCAATATGTATCGCTTGGGCGGACTTTACAAGAAGATGCCATGGGTCGCTCTGTTGGCACTGATCGGCGTGCTGGGTATTACCGGTATGCCGGGGTTCAACGGATTTGCGAGCAAATCGATCTTGCATCATGCCATCATGGAAGCCTATGAGTATGGCGACAGCAGTTTCCGTTATGCCGAATGGCTCTTTACGCTAGTCAGTGCCGGAACCGTATGTTCATTCCTGAAATTTTACAGCTATATCTTTCTTGGCAAACTGTCTGACCGCCATAAAGATATCAAGTCTAAAAATCCGTGGATGATGCGGGCGATGGTCCTGTTGGCAGTAATGATCGTATTTATCGGCTTGTTCCCGTCGTGGCTGATGGACAGTCTGCTTATCAAAGCGTTGCTGTCCTTCTCTTATGATCCGGCCTTTATCGGCAAGTATATCGTCGGTATGAATTTCTTTAATCTCAACGATCTTTTGAATATGGTGCTGGTCTACGCCTTGGGTGGGATCATGTTTACGGTCGGTGTCAGATTCCATCTGTTTCATGCCCATTTGCCGGGTTGGATGAATGCGGAGAAATGGCTGTACCGTCCGGCAGATTTGTTCTGTGAGAAGTTTCCGCAGTTCTGTGCGATCAACGTTGAAAAACCGATGATCCGCGGCGATGTATTTATGTATGTCGTTCTGCTTACGCTGTTGCTTGGCGGGTTTCTGGTATCGCTGCTGTTCTAGAAACAAACTCTCTTTCCGAGAGTTTTCTTATGTTATAATACTCAAGACAGGAGATTTTCATGGAATTGATCAAAAAGACTTATTCTGCACAAGAAACCAAACAACTGGCCTATCAGCTAGGCCGTTCGATACAACAAGGCATCTTGATTACATTGCAAGGGGATTTGGGGTCCGGGAAAACGACGTTTACCCAGGGACTAGCGAAGGGTTTGGATATTGAAAAAACCGTCAACAGTCCGACCTTTACGATCAGTAAAATTTATCACGGCCGTCTGAATCTGATTCACATCGATGCATACCGCTTGCAGGGATTGCATCAGGATTTGGGATTTGACGAATTCTTCGATCCGCAGTGGGTTTGTGTGGTTGAGTGGCCTCAGTATATTGATGAGATTTTGCCGAAAAACCGCATTGATGTGCGTATTTTGCGCATTGATGAGTTAAGCCGTGAGTTTGTTTTCGCCTGTGATCAGTCACTGGCAACTGTATTGGAGGGGATCGCATGAGAACGCTTTTTATCGATACGGCGCACCGTCATCTGACGGTGGCCTGTGTAGAAAAGGGAAGCATTGTTTCCTTGGTTCATCTGGAAGCCTTCAAATCGCAATCAGAAAAAGTCATGTCAGCCATCGGTGACTGTTTCGCACAGGCAAAATGGCCGCCCAAGTCCTTACAAGCCATCGTACTGACGCAGGGGCCGGGCAGTTATACCGGGGTACGCATCGCCATGACGATTGCAAAAACATTGGCCAGTGTGGCAGATATCCGTTTGTATACGACAACGACTTTGCAGCTGCTGGCCGCGGCGAAAGATCACTGTTTCGTGATGCTGGATGCCCGTTCATCCCGTGTTTACGGTGCACATGTGCATCAGGGACAGTTGGCAGAAGAAGCGCAGATTTACACGATCGAGCAAGTACAAAAAATCAGACAAAAAAACAAAGAGCTGACATTTTTTGGTGATTTGCATCTTATCGGTGAAGAAGACCGGTATGAGGATATTGAAGCGGGTATTTTGAGTTGTATCGATAGAGCCGTCAGGGTGAATGATATTGATTCGCTTATCCCGTTATATTTAAAGAGCAGTGAGGCTTACAAGTTATGAATATCCGAAAGATGACAGAACATGATCTGGATGCGGTATTGCTTTTGGAAGAGGAACTCTTTTCAGCTCCGTGGAATCGGGAACATTTTCTTTTTGAACTTTATGAAAATCCGTTTTCTTTGTGTCTTATCGGCGAAATCGATAATCAGGTCGTGGCCGCCGGTTGTGCCTGGATCATCTATGAGCGGGCTGAAATTTCGACCGTCGGGGTACGGAAGGATTATCAGCGGAAAGGATATGCAAAGCAAATGCTGAACATGATCCATCAAACCGCTGCGCAGCACGGGGTTCATCACATATTCTTGGAAGTGCGCGTTTCAAATCGGCCGGCGATCGCATTGTATGAGTCCTTTGGTTACAGAGTGACGAAGGTAAGGAAGAATTATTATTCGGATAATCATGAAGATGCTTATGAAATGGTGGCGGAGGTGAAGAGTCTTGTCAGATAAATCCCTGATTTGTGCGATTGAGACAAGTTGTGATGAAACGGCGATCGCTTTTATCAAAGACGGAAATACCGTTCTTTCCAACGTCGTTTCATCACAAATCGATACGCACCGTGCATTTGGCGGGGTGATGCCGGAGGTGGCATCACGTTTGCATATCGAGCAGATTTCGCTGGTGCTCAAAGAATCGTTGGCAAAAGCAAAAGTACATATGGATGATGTCGATGCGATCGCCTTCACGCAGGGGCCGGGACTGATCGGATCTTTGCATATCGGCGTGCTTGCTTCAAAGACACTGGCCTGGTACTTTCAAAAACCGTTGGTCCCCGTACATCACATTGCCGGGCATATTTATGCGAATGCTTTTGTAACAAAACTGAAGTTTCCGCTGTTGGCGCTGGTTGTTTCCGGAGGACATACAGAGTTGGTCTATATGAAAGAAGATTTTGATTTTGAGGTTTTGGGGACCACGCAGGATGATGCGGTCGGAGAAGCCTATGATAAAGTGGCCCGGGTGATGGAACTGGGATATCCCGGGGGGCCGGCAATCGATGCACTGGCAAAACAGGGTTCGACGCAGTATGTGCTTCCCCGTATCAAAACCGAGAAACCGCTGGATTTTTCGTTTAGCGGATTAAAATCGGCGGTTTTACAGCTGATCCTTAAAGAGCAGCGGGGGCAAAGAGAACTTAATAAGGCCAATCTGGCCTATGCTTTTCAGGAGGCTGTGCTGGATGAACTGTTGCTAAAACTGAAGAAAGCGTTGGAAATCGTCGATGTACGTCAGGTCGTGCTGGCCGGTGGTGTATCTGCCAATTCGCGCTTACGTGAACGGCTGACATCCATGATGGAAAACTATCCGGATATTGCGCTGTCGATTCCGCCGTTATGGTGTACGACGGACAATGCGGCGATGATCGGTGCGGCCGGTGCGGTCGCATTTACAAAGGGCATTCGGGCAGATTTTTCAACTTCAGCGAGTGCAGGACTAGATTTGTAAGTTTAATTCGACAGATTATTCACAAATTAAAACATTTGTGATATGATGTACAAGGGTGAATGAAATGAAACATAACAAAGTACCAAAAGCAACATTACAACGCTATCCAGTTTACTTAAAAGCTCTTCGCAAACTTCATCATATGGGCGTCGAGCGCATCATGTCACGTGAGTTGGGCAATTTTGTCGACATCGAATCGACCACGATCCGCCGTGATTTCTCGTTTATTGGATCTCTGGGAAAACAGGGATACGGTTATGACGTTACCAGTCTGATTGAAGTTTTCAATTCTCAGTTGGGTGTTAATTTTGATGAGAAACTGATTTTGGTCGGGGCCGGTAACCTTGGCCGCGCATTGATGAATTATAACCGCTGGAATCATGTGGTAGGCGAAATCGTTTGTGCCTTTGATACGGACAACGATAAAATCGGTACGCTATCCGAAGTTCCGGTGTATCACTTGCGTGATTTAAAGCAGCATTTGCCGCAGGACTGCCGAATCGCCATTCTGACAGTCTCGGGGAATGCCCAGGAAACAGTGGATTTACTGATCGCATCCGGCATCGTCGGTATCGTCAATTTTACCCACGAGCATATCCAGGTGCCTAAAGGCGTGATCATCCGTACGGTCGATGTCGTTTCGACCATTCAGGAACTGATTTTTCAGGTAAACAATTTTTAATAAAGAGCAAGGAGTAAGATGATGGCTGTTTATATGACTGTGCGCGAACTTTATGAAATCGTGCAAGACGGAAATCCGATGGAAGTCGACGGACTTGATTATGTTCAGGTTCAGGGGTGGGTGCGGACCAACCGCTCCAATAACAATATTGGGTTTATCGAGCTCAATGACGGGACGTATTTCAGAAACTGTCAATGCGTTTATCCCAATACCCTGGTAAACTTTTCGGATACGACCAAATACCTGACCGGTACGGCATTGACGATCAGCGGGAAACTTGTTTTAACTCCGCAAAACAAGCAGCCCTTTGAAATCGAAGTTAAGGAGGTCGTTTTGGAAGGGGCCTGCGATCCGAGTTATCCGTTGCAAAAGAAGCGCCATTCGTTTGAATATCTGCGGGAAATTGCGCATTTGCGTCCGCGTACCAATACGTTCAGTGCTGTTTTCAGGGTGCGTTCGGTGTTGGCCATGGCTATCCATGAGTTCTTTCAGAATCAGGGATTCATTTATGTGCATGCGCCGATCATCACCGGAAACGATGCGGAAGGTGCCGGGGAAGTATTTACGGTCACGACCCGTAAAGATGCCAACTACCAGGATGATTTCTTTGGGAAGAAAGCCAGTCTGACGGTATCCGGTCAGTTACAGGCGGAAGCTTTTGCCTTGGCTTTCCGTGATGTGTATACCTTTGGTCCGACCTTTCGCGCCGAGAATTCCAATACGGCCCGTCATGCCAGTGAATTTTGGATGATCGAGCCGGAAATCGCTTTTGCGGATTTGGCGGATGATATGGATCTGATGGAAGATATGGTCGTCTCCTGTATCAATTATGTATTGGAGAACTGTCCGGAAGAGATGAAGTTTTTTAACGAGATGATCGATAAAACCTTGTTGGAACGTCTGGAACGTGTACGAAATACCCGTTTTGTCCGAATGCCGTATACCGAGGCGATCGAGCATCTTATGAAAGCGGATGTGAAGTTTGAATATCCTGTTCGATGGGGCATGGATCTTCAGTCGGAACATGAGCGTTATATTTGTGAGCAAGTCGTTAACGGCCCGGTATTTTTGACCGATTATCCCAAGGACATCAAAGCATTCTATATGCGTTTAAATGATGATAACAAAACCGTTGCGGCATGTGATTTGTTGGTGCCTGGCGTCGGCGAGCTTATCGGCGGATCACAGCGTGAAGAGCGGTTGGATATTCTAAAGTCGAGAATGGCTGAGTTCCATATCGAAGAGGAAAGCATGGAGTGGTATCTGGATTTGCGTCGTTACGGCGGTGTCAAGCATGCCGGGTTCGGTTTGGGGTTTGAGCGGTTTTTGATGTATATCACCGGCATTACCAATATCCGGGATGTGGTTCCCTTTGCCCGCACACCGAGAAATCTGTTATTCTGAATCTCCCGATGGGAGATTTTTTCTTGGGTTGTAGTGCCGTGTGAATTCTTTTATAATAGGTAGGTAGAATTGTTTGTTGATTATGTAAAGGATGATGGTATGTTGTTACAGCCGAAAGTAGTTTCGCGCAAAAGACGCAAAGCAAATTGGAAGTTTATCGTTCCGACAGTCTTGTTGGCTTTGTTGCTGATATATGTTGTTGGATTTTTGCTGTGGCCCAAAGGAGAAGAAAAACCGATCGTCAAAACGATCTGCGAGTTCAATGTATCGCAGTCAAGAGAAAAAGTGTCCGGTTCACACAACGTGACGACGCAGCTCAATGATTATTTCGTCTATGGAGAAACGCTCAACTTGTTTAACTCGCCTTATGTGATGGGTAAAAGAGATTTCTTTATCGGAAAAACAGTGATTTTGGTCAACCTTTGTAACGGGTTGGAACGCGTATATATGCTCGAAGCAACCGTCGACGGTCAGATCCCGTTGGAAGATTTGGATGAAGGATTCTATGAAGTTTATATCATGATCAATTTGCAGCGCCACCGAGTGCTCAGCAATGAAATTCTTACGGACACATTTACGACGATCCGGCGTAACGGCTCTTTCAATTACATCGATGTCATTGCCGATCGTTACCTGTTGGAAAATGACCGGCTTGGCGATCCGACGATGGATAAGAATTATCTGTTTTTATATGTTCACAAAGCGTTGGAAGATGATCCGGAGATTTTTGATATCGTGATCGATCCGGGACATCTCAATCGGGATCAGGGATATACGGATTTCGGCTATCGGGTCAATGATGTCGTTGAGGCCAGTGAGATGCTGCGGATGGCATTGCTGTTAAAAGAAGAATTTGAGAAGTACGGTCTGAAGGTGTTGCTGACGCGTCAGGGCGATGAAATTGTCAACACATACAATATTGACGGTCGATTGCATCGGGCGTATCTGAGCAATGCCAAGTATTATCTCGAGGCGCAGGCAGTCGGCGCCGGAACGAACAATATAACGGGTATGCAGGTGGTTTACTCTTCCTTTGCCTCACCAAGACTTCCCTCAGCCGTTTTTCGCTATATGATCGATAATACCGATTTAAAATCGACAGGTGTCCGGGGAACCGGGTCGATCCCCGGGGTCGTGCCCAGCGGTCGGGTTGATGGTTTTGACGGTCGGATGGTCATCCGGGAGTCCGGTGGCATCGCATTGTCTGCCGGCAGTTTTTCCCAGAAGGCCAGAGATGAGAATTATTCGTTTGCGGGGGAAAGCAGATTGGGAATGCACACCGTGACCATCGAATACATGTATATCACCCATGCCCCATCCGTGGCACAGTGGAATAAGAATATTGAAATCTATGCCCGTGCAACCGCTGAAGGTTATGCCAGTTATCTTGGTCTTCAGCCTTTGCCGTAGAAGAGTGAGTATTTATGTTATATCAGATCAGTCAGGGAAGCAAAAATTTCGGCAGCCAGACCATCTTTCGGCAGCTTCAGTTTGAAATCCGGGGGAATGAGAAAATTGCTGTCGTCGGTCCCAATGGCAGCGGTAAAACGACTTTGCTTAAAATTATTTCCGGGGAAATCGATTTGGATGATGGGGTCATTCATAAGAGCAATCAGGTCCGTTTGGGGGTGTTGAATCAGACATCGTTTGCGGATGAGGAGATCAGTGTGGAAGCGGCTTTTCAGCAGGAGTTCGCCTATATACATGATATGCAGGCTCAGCTGGAGCGGATGCATGTGGCTTTGCAGGGGGAGCATGACGAGAAGCTTTTGTTTCAGTATGATTCGCTGCTTCATACCTTTGAAATGGCCGGTGGGTATACATTTGAGTCTGAAATGAAAACCGTATTGACGAAGATGGGATTTGAGACAGCTGATTTGCTTCGTCCGATCAAAACGTTTTCCGGAGGACAGAAAACCCGATTGGCCTTTGCGAAACTGCTGTTGAGCAAGCCGGATATCTTGTTGTTGGATGAGCCGACCAATCACCTCGATATATCGACGATCGAGTGGTTGGAGGGGTATTTGATCTATTATCCCAAAGCGATCGTCTTTGTCTCGCATGACCGCTACTTTCTTGATAAGGTGGCCAATACGGTCGTCGATATCGATCAGTATAAAACCACCCGTTACACGGGCAATTACAGCAGTTATCTGCATCAGAAAACCACGCAGCTTGAAAAGCAGCTATCAGCGTATAACCGGCAGCAGAAGGATATCGAGCGGCTGGAAATGCTGATTGAGAAGTTTCGATACAAACGCTCAAAAGCAGCTTTTGCTCAATCGAAAATCAAGTATCTTGAGCGGATGGAAAAAATCGAGAAGCCCAAGGGCGAAGGCCGGAGTTTTACTGCTAATTTCATCGCGAAAATCCGAGGAGCAAAAGATGTGTTGATTATGGATCATTGCGTGATCGGGTATGACCGCCCGCTTGCTGAGATTTCCATGCATATCTTACGCGGGGATAAAGTGGCTGTGATGGGTGATAACGGTACCGGCAAGTCGACTCTGCTAAAAACGATTGTCGGGGATCTGCCTTTGCTTAGCGGCGAGCTTATGTTGGGCCATCAGATCGATGTGGGATATTTCGATCAGGATCATGCGCAGTTTTCATCACAGAAAACGGTTCTGGAAGAAATCTGGGATGACTTTCCGGAGTTGGATAAAACGCAGATACGTACAGTATTGGGGCGGTTTTTGTTTTCGGGGGACGATGTGTTTAAGTCGGTGGCGGTTTGTTCGGGCGGTGAGCGGGTGCGGCTGCTGTTGGCCAAACTTATGCTCCGACAGGCGAATCTTCTGATTTTGGATGAACCGACCAATCACTTGGATATTCCCGGTAAGGAAGCGTTGGAAGCAGCCTTGGCGGGCTATGAGGGTACGATACTCTTTGTCTCTCATGACCGTTATTTTATCGAGAAAATCGCGACGTCCCGGCTGGTCTTTGAGCAAGGAAAGGCGACGTATTATCCGCTCAATATCGAACAGAAAAAGTCCGTGGAACCGGTATCGGTCAAAGATGAGAAGAAGGCCGAGCGTTTGTCTCTCATCCGGCAGAAAAAGGACCTGGTAAAGGAACTGTCGAAAATCGAAAAGCAGATCACTGAAGCAGAGATTTCTCTGGAAAGTTTACGCGAGAAGCGGTTTGAACCTGAGTATTATCATGACTATCAGAAGATGAAGGATTTGGATGATCAGATCGATGATGCACACAATGTCATTGCGCATCTGATCAGCCGTTGGGAAGAGTTACAAGAACATGTGGAGGGGAAAACAACATGAACGTTTTTGAGCCGATGTCATTGAAGAAAATGAAAATTGCCAACCGAGTCGGGGTGGCGCCGATGTGTACGTATATGTGTTTGCGTAAGGACGGGGTTGCACAGGACTTCCATCTGGCGCATTATACGACTTTTGCAATGGGACAGCCGGGACTGATCATTCAGGAAGCGACCTCAGTCAATGAGAGCGGATATATTTCGGATTACTGTCTGGGCATTCATCAGCCCAGACAACGGGAAGCATTGAAGAGAGTGGTGGACAGCGTCCATGCTTACCCTGTGAAATTTGGGATTCAGCTTAATCATGCGGGAGCGAAATCGAACAAGTCGGGCTGCCGTAAAATCAGCGCAAGCTCATTAATTGAAGGTGTAGAAGAGGCATCGCTCGCCGACATTCAAAAAGTCATTTCGGATTTTGAAAGTGCGGCCAAGTGGGCTCGTCAGCTGGGCTATGATTTTGTGGAAGTTCACAGTGCGCACGGATACTTGCTGAATCAGTTTTTATCACCGCTGACCAATCATAGGACAGATGCTTACGGTCAGGATAAGGGCCTTCTTCTTCAGCAGGTCGTTGAGGCGGTGTTAAAGGAGTTTGACGGTCCGGTATTTGTGCGTCTGAGCGGCGAGGAGTACGCGGATGACGGACGACATATTGAAGATACGTTAGAGACGGTTAAACGTTTGGATCGGTTGGGTGTATCTTTGATCAATATGTCCAGCGGCGGAGTTTCCCCGGTGGCGATGAATGTGTTTCCGATGTATCAGGTGAACTTGGCCACTCAAGCCAAAAGTGTGACAGCATTGCCGTTGGCAACGGCAGGACTGATTACTCAGCGTGAGCAGATTGCGGATATCATTGACAGCGGAAAAGCCGATGTCGTTTTGTTGGGACGTCTGTTGACACGTGATCCGTTTTTCTTGATGAAATGGCGATTTGACTTGGGTTTGATCAGTAAGGAAAACACACCAAATTACCTATTCAGGTCGTTGAGTGCGATGAAGTAGGGGACGGGGTCCCCTTTTTTTTATGGTCTGTTTAGTGTATAATGACTGCGTATAAAAATTAAGGAGGAAATTATGGCAAATTGTTTGGTAGCCCAGTCGGGCGGTCCTACATCGGTCATCAATGCGACTTTGGCTGGGGTGGTCAAGGGCAATCAGCTGAACCAGGTGTATGACATCGTTTATGGCGGATTGCATGGTGTAGAGGGTATCCTTCAGGAAATGCTGGTGGACTTGACGCATATGAGTGAAGAGGAGAACTATGTTCTTCGTCAGACACCTGCCAGTGCGCTGGGTTCTTGCCGGTATAAGCTGAAACGGAGCAATACCGCAGACTTTGAACGCATTTTTGAAGTTTTAGAGAAGTATGATATCGAGACGATGTTTTACATCGGCGGTAATGACTCGATGGATACGGTGGCTGCGCTGAGTGAGTATGCAGAAGCTCACGGAATCACCAATCACCGTTTTGTCGGATGTCCCAAAACGGTCGATAATGACCTGATGGTCACCGATCACTGTCCGGGTTATGGCAGTGCTGCAAAGTTTATTGCCAACACCGCTCTTCAGACGTGGCTGGATGTCAATGTGTATACCCGTGAGGAAGTTTTCGTGTTGGAGACGATGGGTCGGGATGCCGGCTGGCTGGCAGCTTCAGCGTGTCTGAGCGGTATCGTTGACCTGGTCGTCTTGCCGGAAGTTGCGTTTAATAAGGAAGTCTTCTTGGAAGAGGTCCGTAAGAGCATTAAAGAGAAAAACAAATGTTATGTGGTCGTTTCTGAGGGTGTCCGTTATGCGGATGGTACCTATCTGGCGGCGGGTGAAGCGAAGAATGACGGTTTCGGTCATGCGGTTTTGGGCGGTGCCGGGAATGCGGTGAAAAATCTGATTTTGGATTCCGGGGCTGCGAAGCGGGTCAAGGTGCAGGATCTCTCGACGGCGCAGCGCTGTCATGCGACCGATCAGTCGTTTGTGGATGTGGAAGAATCGTTTAAGTTGGGTTTATCGGCGCATATGCGTTCGGCAGACAAAGGATTCACAGGTATGATGGTCGGTGTGAAGCGGGTGGAAGGTGATGTGTACAACGTCGAGTATTTCGCTACCAAAGCCAGCAATGTTGCCAATCATGTCAAGAGTTTCCCGGTCGAGTGGATGTTGCCAAATTATCGCGGTGTTGCAAAGGAAGCGTTGGATTATATGCGTCCGTTGATCGAGGGCAGTCCGGTCATCCGTTATAAAGACGGTGTCCAACAGTATGTAGTTCCTTTTTACATGCGTAAGAAATAAGTTCTTGCAGTCCTTAGGGACTGCTTTTCTTTAATCATTTCTTGATTGAACACTGAAAAGGAGCATTTATGAATCATATGCAGTATTTGATTTTGCTCGCCTTTGGACGTTTGGATGAGATCACTTGGGGAATCACGCCTCGACAATGGTTGGATTCGCATTGGTACATCCGATACAAAGGAATTGTGCTGGCTGAACCGTCATCGACCTTATTTGTGTTGTTGCTGGGATTTGCGATACTTTGGCTTTCACTGAGATTTTTCAGAAGTGGTAATCACCATAAGTCCAGAGTTTGGTTTGGATGGAGCATGCTTGCGTGGAGTTTATCGACATTTAGTGCCGCCATCAGTTATCAGGTTTTCAGTTATCAGCTCAAATGTGCGGGCAGGGCAGTGTGTTTGTGGACTACGCCGTGGGAGATTGTTTATTTGTTTTTGTATGTACTCAGTGTGAAATTACTAGTCATTGCGATCGGATACTGCAGGGCAAGTCAGAAGTTACGTAATTTTCTTCTTCTTTACTCGATACTGACCGGCATGGTTTACACAGTTATCCTTTTGGCAGGGGTTTATCTGCCGAATCAGTTTCTAGTCTCATTTGAACTGATGGTTCTGTTTTTGGTTCCTTCGTATCTGATCATGTTTTTTGTCAATATTGGAAATCTAAAGAAAAGCAGGCAGTTGATCGACCGTTATCTGATCAACGCGTGGATAGGTATGCTGCTCATTACCGTTGCATACTTTTTGTTCTATTTTTCCGGGATATCGGGTTGGTTGTGGCAGCGCCGGGTTTGGTTTAATGCCAATGATGTCTTGCATTTGCTGCTGATCGGCTGGGTTTGGTATGTCAATCGGAGAGTTTATCCGTTAATTGAAGATCACAAATAAAAAACACAACGACCGTTGTGTCTTTTATCTGGCGGAGGAAGCAGGATTTGAACCCGCGCGGGCTTGTGACCCCTGCCGGTTTTCGAAACCGGTCCCTTCAACCACTTGGGTATTCCTCCGTGCACGAACTATTATACCAATTGGCTTGATTTTTGTCATTATTTTTCTTCAGCCATGCTCAAAAAGGTGTGATTCGACAATTTTCATCGAATTAAAGATGAAAACTTAAATGTAAGAAATTTTCAGGAAATAGGGCGCTCTCCATATTTGGTATGTGATTTTTTAATGATTTTACACGTTTTTTAAGAGAATAAAGGCTGAAATATGTCTTTTTTTGGACATTATTCTCTCTTTCATCTTGTGAAATAAATCATTTGATTTCAATGAATGAAAATTTATGTGAAATTTATGTAACTGTTTACATTTGAAAGTAAATGTTTCTTGCGCTTCTTGACTTTCAAAGCAACAATCGATATAATGACTACAATACAGACGGGATCTGTATCTCACATTTAAGGAGGAAAAATGAAAAAGTTAATTTCTTTACTTGCGATTGCATTGTTAGCTGCTTCATTGGCTGCCTGTGGACCGACATCGAGTGGACCTTCGGGAACATTGATCGTTGGTACGCCGAAAATGAATGGTGACTTTGTCGCCGGTTTCGGTAACAGCGCTTATGACAATGCTATTCGCACAATGATCTGGGATTACCCGACCTATACTACGACTCCTGGCGGAGAATTCGTTCTTAACGAAACCGTAGTTGAAAAGTTGGCTACCAGCGTTGACAGCGCAGGCAACAAGACCTACACCTTTACAATCAAAAAGGGTGTCAAATGGTCTGACGGCTCTGCTGTTTCCGCCAAAGACTTCGTATTCGGTATCTTGTTTGCGGCTCACCCGGCTTGGACAGCAGCAGGTGCAACTTCATCTGTTGGTGATTCCTTGGTTGGATATGCTGAATACAAAAAAGGCGATGTAGCTACATTCGCCGGCGTTAAGCTGATCGATGACAATAATTTCTCCGTTACGATCGCTGCAGAAGAACTTCCGTATTTCTATGAAGTATCCTATGCTTCCTTTGGCCCGTCTCCGATGGCTTCTTGGGCACCGGATTTGACATTCAATGCCGAAGGTAATGGCTTGGTTGGTGACGTTGCTGCCGTTGCACAAAAAGTTGCTACGACCGAACGTTTCAAACCGACCGTTGTTTCCGGTCCGTTTACATTCGAAAGCTTTGAAAACGATGTTGTTACTTTGAAGAACAACCCGAACTATGCCGGCGACTATCGCGGTGTAAAAGCTAAATTGGAAACTGTCATCGTTAAATACGTTGACCAAAACACAGACGTTGACTTGGTTATCTCGGGCGATATCGACTTAGTATCCGGTGTCGTACAAGGAAACAAGATTGAAAAGGCTAAAGCAGCTACAACCGCTGACGTGGTTTCTTACTTACGTAACGGTTACGGTTTGATCGCTTACCATACTGACTTCGGTCCGACAAAATTCGTTGAAGTCCGTCAGGCATTGGCATTCTTAATTGACCGCAACATCTTCTTAACGGAAATTTTGGGCGGTTACGGTGCTATGACCAACGGTGAATACGGTTTGGCACAATGGATGTATCAGACTCAAAAAGAAAAAGTTGCTGAAAAACTGATCAACTATACGTATAACGTACAAAAAGCTAACGAACTGTTAGACAAATCACCGTATAAATTCGAAGCTGACGGCGTAACTCCGTTTGACCCTGCTAAAGCAGCTGAAGGTTACTGGAGATATACCGCTGACAAAGAAGTTCTGCAAATCAACCACTTAGGTACAACGAACAACCCGATTACCGTGTTGATCGGTACCAAATGGCCGGAAGGCATGAATAAAGCCGGTGTTAAATTCACTTGGGAAGAACAAGATTTCAATGCATTGTTAACAAATTACTACTATGCTTATGAATTATCACCGAGTGAAAGAAAGTTCCATACGTTCAACTTGGCTACCAACTTCACCGCTGTATACGATCCTTACTATTCGATGCACAGCGACTGGTTGGGTACATGGCAAAATGCTAACCAATTAAATGACCCTGCAATCGATTACTTGACAGTGAAGATGAGATCTTTGGATCCGACTGAAAAGGAAAAATATGCTGAGTTGTGGTTGGATTACCAAATCCGTTGGAATGAAATCCTGCCGAATATTCCTATCTACTCCAATGAGTACTTCGATGTATTCAGCAACCGCGTAAAAGGTTTGGTCACGACCCCGTTATACACATGGGCAAGAGCAATCCTTGACGTTACTGTTGAAGGCGAATAATCTTAAGAATTAAAAACTAGAAAATTAGGAAATTAAAGGTGATAGGGGTCCTCTATCCCTTTAATTTTCTATGCGTAAGGAGTTATGAAACATGGTAAAATTTTTCCTTAGAAGATTCTTTTCACTCATTCCTGTAATCATTATCATTTCAATCATGTTGTTTGGAATCTTTAAGGCGATGCCGGGAGATCCCGTTAAACTGATGATCCCTCCGGGAGTTAAGACCGAAGAGCTTCGACAATATTATTATGATACGATCAAAGCCCGACTGGGTTTGGATAAATCTTTGCCCGAGCAGTATGTCCGTTGGATGTATAATACGCTTCAAGGTGATTTTGGTGTTTCAACGTCATTTCAACGTCCGGTTACCGAAGTAATTGCAACACCGCTGAAAAATTCCATTCGATTGAATGTGTTTGTATTGGTGTTCTCGTTTTTGGTTTCCATTCCTGTGGGCATCCGCTCTGCAGTCAAACGTCATTCGTTGTTTGACTCTTTCTGGCAGGTATTCTCATTGATCGGTCTTTCGATGCCGGTATTCTTTATCGGACTTATCTTCATTTATGTGTTTGCCATCACACTGCGTTGGTTGCCGGGTGGAGGTATGCCGTTTATGTTGAAAGGTGACTGGACCGACCTTTTGGCTTGGGCACGCTATATGACACTGCCTGTAATCACTTTGACCATAGGCAGTTTGGCAGGTACGATTCGCTATGTTCGTAACGCCATGATTGAAATTATAAGCAAAGATTTTATACGGACCGCACGTTCAAAAGGGCTTAGTGAGAAAGTCATCATTTACTCACATGCCTTTAGAAATGCATTGATTCCGGTCGTCACTTTGGTTGCCGGGTCGCTGGTCGGTCTGTTCGGTGGTGCGGCGATCACCGAAACGATTTTCGCTTGGAACGGTATCGGATATGTATTGATCCAGGCACTGAACCAGCGGGATTATATGGTCGTTTTAACCATGAATATGTTCTATGCGGTGTTGACGCTTTCCGCCAATATCATCATGGATATTGGGTATGCGCTGGTAGATCCGCGCGTTAAACTGAAATAGGGGGCGAAGCACGTGAGTAAAAAAGAAAACGCCTTTGTGCGTACATTATCATCATTTGGGCGGTTAGTTGGATCGTTATTCAGTTTCGGAAAGATGAAAAAGCCAATCGATTTGTTGGCCGAAGAAGCGGTAATGAGTCCTTCGAAAGTTATCGTGAGAAACTTTTTCAGAAATAAACTCGCCATTGTCGGATTGACGGGTTTTGTGATCATGCTGTCCATCGTATTTATCGGTTCAGCATTGAATCCTCTGACAATTCTTTCAACCAATCCGATCATGCGTAACACAAAACCCGGGCTCGGTTATACCAAGATTACAAATGTGGCACAAAATGCCGGTCTTGTTCAGATTTCCAATGGTACCACCTATGGAATCGGTTTAGGTAAGGACGGAGACGTCTATGCCTGGGGTCAGGATGTACTGGGTTCAACCCGGATCCCTTCGGAAATCAATGCATTACAGATTAAGAAAATTGCTTCCGGCGACCGTCACGCAATTGTGATGACTACGACCGGTAAAGTTTACGGTTGGGGCAATAACAACTTTAAACAGGCAACAGTTCCGGCAGAAATCGAAGCGATCATGATGCTGGAAAACGTTGTGGATATTTTGGCCGGCGACCAATATTCGGCGATTATTACAGATAAGAAGAAAATTCACGTTTGGGGTACGACATTTGCGACCAACTTGGATATTGTGCCTTCGATTTATCAGGGACGGATTGTCAAAGCTGCCCAGGCGCCTTTCAATATACTGTTGATTTTGGACGATGGAAGCATTGGTATTATGGGTCAGCGTCAGACGATGTTAGAGACTGCCTTACCCACACGATTGGCAAATAACGAAGTAAATGTCGTCGATGCGGCTGTTACTGTCAGAACGGCAATCGTCGTTGACTCGGTCGGACAGGTAATCGTCTGGGGTGAAAACGAAAGCGGATTACTGACACTGCCGGAAGGCATTGAAAATGAAAAAATCATTTCCGTTGAGGCGGGTCGTGCACACTTTGTTGCTTTAGCCGCTTCCGGGAAAATGTTTGTCTGGGGCGATAACGCTTTTGGACAGTTGGATGTACCGAAAGAAGTTGCCGGCAAGAAGGTCGTTTCAATTGCTGCAAATTATTATCAGACCTATGCAATCACTGAAGATGGGAAAGCATACGGTTGGGGTCAGAACGGTTACTATCTGGGTACCGATGATTTAGGACGCGATATGTTGCTGCGTCTGATTCATGGCGGACGGGTAACGATGACAGTTGGTGCCGTGGCAGTATTAATCTCAACAATGATCGGATTGTTGGTTGGGCTGACCTCTGGTTTCTATGGCGGATGGATCGATAACATCCTGATGCGTTTCACTGAAGTTATCAACTCATTCCCATTCTTACCGATGGCCATTACTTTATCTTCCTTTGTCGGCGGTCTGCTGACTCAGTCAGAGAGATTGTTGTTGATCATGGTCATTTTGGGGGTAATCTCCTGGACCGGATTGGCCCGTTTGGTACGCGGTCAGATTCTGGCGGAACGCGAGAAAGACTTCGTGTTAGCCGCAAGAGCTCTGGGCATCCGTTCTAACGTAATTATTTTAAGACATATTCTGCCTAACGTTATCAACGTCGTTATTGTAAGTATGACTTTGGGTTACGCAGGCAGTCTGTTAACCGAAGCAGGTTTATCATTCTTAGGATTTGGTGTCGTTCCTCCTTCACCGTCATGGGGTAACATGCTGACCGGAGCTCAAGACTCCACGGTCATCACGTTCTACTGGTGGAGATGGATCCTGCCGGCCATCGCGGTCTTGATCACCGCATTAACCGTGAATATTGTCGGTGACGGTTTGCGGGATGCCATGGATCCGAAGAACAATGAAAAGTAGAGGTAATATCAATGGCATTATTAGAAATCAGTAACCTACACACATACTTTCAAACGCGTCGCGGTTTGATCAAAGCTGTTTACGGCGTTACATTGAAAGTGGAAGAAGGCAGAACCTTAGGGATCGTCGGAGAATCCGGTAGCGGAAAAAGCCAGACAGCGATGAGTATTTTGCGTTTGTTTGAACCCAACCAAAAAATCTATGAAGGTTCGATCCTGTTCGACGGTAAAGATTTGGCGAAGGCCACCGAAACTGAAATGCGTCATATTCGCGGAAATGATATTTCGATCATTTTCCAGGAACCGATGACCAGTCTGAACCCGGTATTTACCGTGAGCAGGCAAATCAGTGAAGTTTTGATGCTGCACCAAGGATTGGATAAGAAAGAAGCACACATCCGTGCAATCGATATGTTGTCTGCTGTTAAAATCTCCAATCCGGAAGAAGTCGTCAATATGTATCCGTTTCAGTTGTCCGGAGGGATGAACCAACGTGTAATGATTGCGATGGCTCTGGCTTGTCAGCCCAAGTTGCTGATTGCTGATGAACCGACGACCGCGCTGGACGTTACGATTCAGGCTCAGATCCTTCGATTGATGAATGAACTGAAAACGGAGTTTGGTGCTTCGATCATCTTTATTACCCATGACTTGGGTGTAATCAACCAGATGGCCGATGATGTTGCTGTCATGTACTGCGGACAGGTTGTAGAAACTGCGCCGGTCGAGTATGTATTTACGGATAAAACGACTGAATATATGCATCCGTATACCGAAGGTTTGTTAAAATCGATTCCGAGTCTTAACAGTGACAAATCGCAGAAACTGGATGTCATTCCGGGAGCTGTTCCTCATCCGTTGGATTTGCCCAAAGGATGCAAGTTTGCACCGCGATGCAAATATGCGACTGAAAAATGTCACAACGAAGAGCCGGAACTGGTAAGAATCAGCGATAAGCAGGCAATTCGTTGCTTCTATCCGAAGAAGGGAGTGCGCAGCAATGGAGAATAAAAAAGTTCTACTCAGAGTTCAAAATTTAAAGCAGTACTTCCCGATCAAAAAGAGAAGCATTTTCCAAAAAGAACGTCTGTTTGTGAAAGCAAATGACGGGATCACGATCGATATTTACGAAGGTGAAACCTTTGGTCTGGTCGGTGAGTCCGGGTGCGGCAAGTCCACTTTGGGTCGTACGATTTTACAGTTGTACAATCAGACTGACGGATCGACTTTGTTCTATGGCCGTTCGATTTCTGAATTTGCTCCGAAGTATGTCGGTGAAGTGATCAAGAGCATTCCGGAAGCTTTTCCGAAGTATCTCAATGAGAAGAAGATTCATGAAGCATCAAAAGCGGCTATTGATAAAATTTCGGATCCTGTAGAAAAGGCAGGAGCTGAAGAGAAAGTATTAAACCGCGAAAAAGCACTTAATAACCTGTATCTCAATATGTTGCGGATCGCCGGCGGTTTACTGGTTCATCCGGACTTAAAGGTTGTTTCCGAACAATTGATGGAACTCCATCGTCATTTGGAAAAAACCGCAGCAATCAATCGTAAGTTACGCATGGCGAAGAAAAAGTTGGAAGCCGGCGAAATTGACGATAAATTATCTGCAAAAGTCGTTGTCTGGAAAGACGAACTTGCAAAACTGATGGAACTGGAGCAGCCCATCCGTGTAAAACTCGGTGAGTTGCACAAACAAGCCAAAAATCATCCTCACTATGCTGAGTTTGCGGCATATGAGGATAATGGAATCGATTTATCTCGTCTGACAAAAGAAGAAATGCGTGAAATGCGCAGCGATATGCAAATCATCTTCCAAGATCCGTATTCGTCCCTGAATCCACGGTTGACCGTGGGTCAGATCATTGGTGAAGGATTGTTGGCACATGAGGTATTTAAAGATCCAAACAATGAAAAATATACCGAATATATTACTAAAGTCATGGATCAGTGCGGATTAGCACCGTACTTCATTCATCGCTATCCTCACCAGTTCTCCGGTGGTCAGCGTCAGCGTATCGGGATTGCCCGGGCGTTGGCACTGAATCCGAAGTTTATCGTTTGTGATGAAGCGGTCAGTGCATTGGACGTTTCGATCCAATCCCAAATCATCAACTTATTAAGTGATCTGAAGAAAGAGAACAACTTTACCTACTTGTTCATTACCCATGACCTGAGCGTCGTTAAGTATATTTCCGATCGTATCGGTGTCATGTATCTGGGTAATATGGTTGAGTTGGCGACTTCAGAAAGAATCTTTGAAAATCCGTTGCATCCGTATACGGAAGCGCTGTTAGAAGCAATTCCGCGTACAGATGTCGTCAAGCAAGAACTGATCATTCTTGAAGGCGATATTCCTTCGCCGATCAAACCGCCGAAAGGATGTAAATTCCACACCCGGTGCCGTTATGCCTTTGATAAGTGCAAAGTGGTCACACCGAAGTGGGAGGAAATCGAGCCTGGCCACTTCGTTGCATGTCACTTAAGGAGCAAAGACGCTGACCAGGTCTAAACCTCCGAAATACACGAAGGAAGAAATACGGGATTACGAGGAAAAACTGAAAACGACCGATTTTGAAAAAGGGGATATGATGGCCATGATCATCGCGGCCTTGATCACCATTCTGCCTGCCATGTTGGCAGTGATCGGTTTTATGATTGGCATTGTCTGGTTAATATTCTTACGCTAAAAAACAGCCCGCAGGGGCTGTTTTTGTTTGAAATTTCTACAGTTTTCCGTCCGATTCGTGATCGTACTCGAGTTCTTCCCGGACATGCTTAAGGCTGTGACCGACTTCCCAACTGACTAAGACCGAAACAATGACGTGTAAAACGATGATCGCACTGACGATGGCCAAATCGGTATAATCGCGGATGGTAATCAAGCGCAATACCTCAGCCGCCAGATAAAACAGCAAGCCCAACGCAATTCCGCGTCCCATGCGGATGCGTAGATCAGTAGAGGTCTGACGGTACTTTAGTCGTACAAATCGGCAGAGAGTCTGAAATGCTACCAAAATGATGATAGCGGCTCCGGTCAGTTCAAGCAGCAGCATCAGCAGTTTTGTCAGATCAATGACAAAGTGATGAATCAATGTATATAGTGCTTCCAAAATATCCCAACTTTCTTGTGAATTACACTGTGTATTCTAACACCATTCAATGCAAATTGAAATAGGTATTTTTTAAGGAAATTCAATATTTTCCGCATAGATAAAACTAGAGGTGAATATCCATGACCAGTTTCACAAAGAAAAAGCAGTTAATCACTTATTTGTTTGTACTGTGGGGACAGTCCAAGATGATAGGTGAAGATTCGCAAGTATCGTATGAACATATACGTGCCCCAAATGATTTTGACCGACTGATGAGAAATGCGATAGACCAACTCAACGAAGAGCAGAAGACGATCATTATTAAGGAATTCGCAGAGAAGAAGTGTCCGAATTGGTATTTAGAATATTACTCGCGCAGTTCATTTTACAGGCACAAGCACCAAAGTATGGACACATTTATTCGTTGCCTGCATGGTCGAAAGATGATAAAATGATACAGAGGTGCACGAAATGGATACTTTTTCTAGACTGAAAACACTATTGGAAAACCGAGGTATTAAGACCGGTCAGCTGACCGAAAATTCTACATTAAAGGACATTGGGATTGACTCTTTGGATTTGGTGGAAGTCCTTTTGGAGTTGGAAAAAGAACTCAATGTCACTTTTTCGGACGATGAATTGCTGGGGTGCAGAAGTATCAGCGATGTAGTGAATTTAGTTGCGAAAAAGAACTAAGGAGGAATTTTATGTACAAGGGAATAGCAGCTTCATCAGGCGTAGTTGTCTCGAAAGTATTTAAGTTGGAACATCCGGTTCTTCATATTGAGCGAAAAGATGCGGATGCCGAGACTGAAATCAAAAAGCTGTCAGCAGCTTTAAGGAAGACACAAAGCGATATTGAAACGATTCAAAAGAAGGCTGTCGGTAAACTGACGGACGAGGAACTGGCGATTTTCGATGCCCATCTGATGGTTACGCAGGATCCGGAGTTTATCGGTCAGATCGAGGAAATGATCAAGTCAGAAAATATCAATGCCGAATTTGCGGTCAATGAAGTCGGCGGTATGTTTATTTCGATGTTTGAGTCGATGGAAGATGCTTACTTTAAAGAAAGAGCTGCTGATATCAAGGATGTCACTTATCGGATCAAGTGTCACATCTGTAACGTCATGATCCCGAATCTGGCATTGATCGACGAGGAAGTCGTCATCGTTGCACACGATCTGACACCCTCGGATACGGCACAGTTAAACAAAGCATTCACCAAAGGATTTGCGACCGAAATCGGAGGCCGTACGTCGCACTCCGCCATAATGGCCCGAAGTCTGGAGATCCCGGCTGTTGTCGGTGCAGGTGACTTACTGTCAAAATGCGAGCATGGTGACCGTATTATCCTCGATGCATTGGATGGCGTTGTGATCATTCGTCCAAGTGATGATGAAATCAAGCACTATACAAGCAAAGCAACCCGCTTTGCAGAAATGAAGCAAAGTCTGAAAGTACTGAAAGATGCCGAAAGCGTGACTACGGACGGACATCATGTGGAACTGGTCGGAAATATCGGAACACCCAATGATGTAGCCGGAGTGCTAAACAACGGCGGTGAAGGTGTCGGCTTGTATCGTACAGAATTTTTGTATATGGATGCCACAGCATTACCTACTGAAGAAGAGCAGTTTGAAGCGTACAAGACCGTGTTAGAGCGGATGAAGAATAAGCCGGTCGTTGTCCGGACTTTGGATATCGGCGGAGACAAAGAATTGTCTTACTTACAGTTTCCGAAAGAAATGAATCCCTTTTTAGGCTATCGTGCCATCCGTTTATGTCTGGATCGCACCGATATCTTCCGCACTCAGTTGCGAGCCCTTCTGCGTGCCAGCGTTTACGGAAATCTGTGCATCATGTTTCCGATGATTGCAACTCTGCAAGAGTTCAGGGATGCAAAAGCAATCATTGAAGATGAAAAAGAAAACCTGATTTATCAGGGTCATAAAATCGGTAAGTACCAATTAGGCATCATGGTCGAAATTCCGGCAGCTGCAGTATTGGCGGATCAGTTTGCAAAAGAAGTTGACTTTATGAGCATCGGTACCAATGATTTGATTCAATACTCCATGGCGGCTGACAGGATGAGTGAGAAAGTTGCTTATCTGTATCAGCCCTACAACCCATCCTTGTTGCGTTTGATCAAGATGACGATCGATGGCGGACACAAGGAGGGCAAATGGGTCGGCATGTGCGGAGAAATGGCCGGGGAAGAACTGGCAGTGCCGATCCTGTTGGGATTGGGTCTCGATGAATTTTCCATGTCAGCTTCATCCATTTTAGCCGCCAGAAAAATGGTTCGTGAGCTCAGTTACGAGGATATGAAGGTCATGGCTGAAAAAGCGCTGACCCTGGGCACAGCCGAGGAAGTTATCGAACTGATCAAGAGATCCATCGCTAAATAGAGAAAAAGACACATCGATTGACCGATGTGTCTTTTATTTCAGTAAAATACGGCTCTTTCCAGCTCTTTGGCTTGTGCGACCCATTTCTCAACTTCCTTGAGAACAGGTACACGACGAACTAATTTCTTAACTTCATTGACTTCCGTCATCTTTGCGGTCAGATTGTCCGGTCGCCGACCGGCAAGTTCTACGACCGTGTCGACTCCGGAAGCTTCCAGCAGCTCGGCATATTCACCTGCGATTCCTTTGATTCTAAACAGGTCCGCGTGGTTGACAAACTTCAATACCAGTTTTTCGGAAATGCCGGTTTTCTCGGCTAGGTCGATCCGGCCCTTTTTGGTTGCGCCGGCTTCAAGAAGTGCTTCTACAGATTTAACGCCAACTTCCAGGAACTTCGCTTCATACACTTCACCAATGCCCTCAATTGTCGTAAGTTTTGACATATCTGCCCTCCTTGTTAGTTTTATTATGCTACTAACAAGATGTTTAATCAAGGAATACACAGAATTTTCAATATTTTCATATCAAACGCACACTAATCAGCATCATCCAGTGACAACTGCTGAGTGAAACTTGTTACCGAGCGCACCTGATTACGACCGTCCGACTTCGCCAGATACAATGCTTTATCTGCCCGATGAATGATCGTGTTGATATCGTCCTGAGTTCTGCTCGTAGTAACACCCAGACTGATGGTAATCGAGCCGTAACGATGCAACTGCAAAGATTCAACTGCCTTGCGTATCTTCTCCGCCAAAACCATTGCACCTTCCAACGGAGTCTCCGGACAGATGATCAGAAACTCTTCGCCACCCCAGCGCCCGACCGTATCGGCTAACCGGCAGACCGGTACGATAGCCGAAGCAATCTCGACCAAAATCTGATCCCCGGCCAAATGACCGAAATTGTCATTGAAGCGTTTGAACAAGTCCAAATCACCTATGATAACACTGAAATTGGGGGTGCCGCGTTTGATTCTTGCCAGTTCTTTTAGCATCACCTCATCGAGTTTCAAACGGTTACTTATACCGGTCAAGGCGTCAGTATGCGATAAACGCAGCAATTCCTCATTCTTCAAACGAATAAAATCATAGGCTTTGGCCCTGCTGAGCTCGGAAAATGAAATCAGGATAGTGATGCAGGTAGCTGAAAAAATCAGATTGACCAGCGATATGATGCTGAACATCGATGCATCCGAAGCAAACTGTATCCATGTGACACTAACAAAAATAATCAGAAACGAAACGATGGTAATGATCCGCCCTTTATCCCTTCCCAACAGGAAATAAGAAACGGGTGGAAAAACCAGGATCCATGCAAAGGAATAATCGTTGGGTCCGGATATCAGGATATAAGCAATTAAAAGTAAACTGTACATTCCGACCGCAAACATCGATACCCGCTCAACATGACTGGTCGAGTGAAAATACCAAAGCAAGGCAACTGATATTGCGATGGCGATCGCATCGATCAGCGCAATAACATAGAGCTTGTGAATAAAGACATTCAGAAAAATCAAAAAAAGAAAAATCGGAATCAAAATCAGGAGAATATTATTAATTAAGTAGGTTTTCCAGTACTCCGGCTGATCCGGTTTAAAATGAAAATTATTTGTAACAAACTGTTGATAACGACTCAATCGTTCATCACCCCTCCACAAGTTTAATAAAACTATATCATAACTTTTCGGAAAATGTCAGATAAAAAAAGGTGTGCATCACACACCATAACTCAGTAATATTTTCTCAAAGAACTCGATCCCCTTTAACAAGACTGCTTCACGGAAATTGAAATAACGGCTGTGCAACGGGTGATGGTATCCCAAGGCATCATTTTTTGTACCCAACAGCACAAAACAACCCGGGACGACCTGCTGATAAAAGCTGAAATCTTCCGAAATCATAAGGGGCTGAATATGGACAAACGCATCTACATCCAACACCGATGCGGCCTGCTGTACTAATTTTCGGTCATTGATGACCGGCGGATAATAATCTTTGATCGATAGTTCGATCGAAACGCCGTAAGAAGTCTCAATACCTCGGACTGCAGTCTGGAGCCGATCTTTACACATCCGATATATACCCTCGTTAAATGCCCGGATCGTGCCGCTCATCGACACTTTATTGGCAATGATGTTTCGGGCCTCACCACCGGAAACCATCCCGACCGTGATGACCGCAGAAGCCAACGGATCAAGATTACGGCTGATGATCGGCTGAATGCTTTGAATCAGTGCTGCCTGAGTGACTATGGCATCCGCACCTAAATGCGGTTGTGCACCATGGGCACTGACTCCGCGGATGATGATATCGAACTCGCCGTTTTGCGCCATCATCGGACCTTCACATAAGCCAAAGACTCCTTCATCCAATCCGGGATACAGATGAATCCCAAAGATAGCTTTGATATCATAACGCTGAAACAGTCCGGAGTCGACGATGATTTTGGCTCCCCCAGGACCTTCTTCGGCAGGCTGAAAAATGAATACGACCGAATAATGAGTCGTCTGGCTCGCTAAACGACGAGCCAGCCCCAGCAACATCGTCATATGGCCGTCATGACCGCAGGCATGCATCTTGCCGGAGTGTAAAGAGGCAAAATCGACGCCGGTCGACTCTTCGACCGGAAGGGCATCCATATCTGCACGGAAGGCGATGGCTTCATTAATCTTGCCCTGTCTAAAAGCGATCCAACCGGTAGAGGCGACGGATTCGACTGTATAGCCCAAGGATTCCATGATTTCCTTAACCTTTTGAGATGTTTTGAATAAATTAAAACCCAATTCGGGAATCTGATGCAAAGTCCTGCGTGTCGAGGTAACCCAGTCTGACCAAGATTCCATACTCATTTCCTCAAATCTGCCAAAATCTCGGTTTTGGCATCCGTTTTTTCATCGCGTCGCTTAATGACGCGGGCAGGGGAACCGGCTACTACCATATCATCTTCAACATCGTCCAAAACCACGGAGCCGGCTGCGATCACGGCATTATTGCCCACACGTACACCTTCCAAAATCACGGCATTGGCCCCGACCAGTACATTGTCCCCCAAAATGACCGGCTGTCTGCTCGGCGGTTCCAATACCCCGGCAATCACGGCTCCGGCTCCGATATGACAGTTTTTCCCGATCGAACCCCGTGCACCGATGACCGCATTCATATCGATCATCGTAGAATCTCCGATGATGGCTCCGATATTGATTACGGCTCCCATCATGATGACCGCATTCTTCCCGATCGATGCATGTTGCCGGATAATGGCACCAGGTTCGATTCGGGCATCGATATGCGATATATCCAGAAGCGGGATCGCACTGTTACGACGGTCGTTTTCCAGTACGAAGTCGCTTAACTGCGGATGTTTCTGAAGAAAGGCATCGATTTGTGCCACATCGCCAAAGATAATTTTCGACTGTTCACAGCCATAAACTTTCAAATCACCAAAATCAACGTTGCTGAAATCACCGTTGATATAAAGTTTGACCGGTGTCTTTTTGACACTGTTTTTAATAAATGCGGCAATCGCATAGGGATCGGTTAAAAATTCTTCCATATAAAATCCTCCTTTATAACAAATCATCCATGGTGTAGTAACCCACGGAAGCGGATACGATAAACTGAGCGGCACGTAAGGCTCCTTGCGCAAAAACGTCTTTGGAAAAAGCCCGATGACTGATTTCGATACCTTCTGACTCACTGGCAAAAAGCACCGAATGATCGCCGGGGATCGATCCGGCTCGAATGGCATGAACTCCGATGGTATCTGGAATCCGTTTTCCGTTTCCATGTCCGCTGACAGATTCTCTTTCGACCGGCAAAGCCTCATTGATCGTCTTGATCAAAAGTTTTGCTGTACCGCTGGGCGCATCGGCTTTCTGGTTGTGATGGGCTTCCACCAGTTCGATATCAAAATCTTTCAGATATGGGGCTGCCAATGTCAACAGCCGGCGCATGACAAGGACACCGTAAGAGAAGTTTGCGCTTTGAAACACCGGTATTTTCTCTGAAGTCTGGCGTATGAGCAGTTGTTGCGCCGGAGTATAGCCGGTCGTTCCTAAAACCAAAGGAATGTTTTTCTCAATGGCATACTGACACAGGGGTTCAATTGCCTCAGGATAAGAGAAATCAATGATGACATCCGCAACCGGTGCATCAGTGAAGGTTTTGTAAACTATAAACTGTGCTGTGGTTCTGCCTTTGGCATCGATTCCGCCCAGTAAGGTAAACATGTTTGATTCAGAGGTCTGATGAGCAATCAAATGTCCCATCTTCCCAAGGATCCCGCTAATCAGTATATTCATAAATTTTCCCCAAGCAGCCGATACTGGGCCAGGGTTTCCATCAGCACGATCCGATGCTCTTCATCCAAATCGACCAACGGTAAACGGGTGTGACCGACATGATGACCGCATGCATTCATCGCGGCTTTGATCGGCACCGGATTGCTTTCGATAAACAATACTTTATGCAATAAGGAAAGTTCATTGGACAATACTTGGGCCAGATGCGACTGATTGTTGCGATAAAGCAGGCACAGATCTGAAATGGTCTCGGGAATCAGATTGGCACTGACCGAAATGACACCGTCACCGCCCAAAGCCAAAACATCAAAAATCTGATCATCATTGCCGCTGTATACCGCAAAGCCTTCTTCCGTATGATCAATGATCGTTTTGATCTGTTCCAGGTCACCGCTGGCCTCTTTGACCCCGACGATATTCGGGATTTTGGATAACTCAATTACGGTATCAGCAGTGATGTTGACCCCGCAGCGGGATGGTACATTATATAGGATGATAGGCAAGGAGACGGCTTTGGCAATGGCGGAAAAATGAGCGATCAGTCCGCGTTGGGTCGGTTTGTTATAATAGGGTGCCACCAAAAGCAGTCCGTCGGCACCGACCTGTTGGGCATACATGGAAAGTTCGATGGATTGTGCGGTGTTGTTGGTGCCGGTATTGGCAATGACGGGGATCCGGCCACGGGCAAACTCAACGGCACTTTTGATCATCAGCTTCTTCTCATCCACCGATAAAACCGGGGATTCGCCGGTGGTTCCGATGACGATGATGGCATCGGTCCTGTGTTGAATGTGCCACTCGATCAAAAGTGCAAATTCCTGCAGATCGATCTGGTTGTCTGTAAAGGGAGTGACGATGGCTACTCCGGAGCCTTGAAACAGTTTCATTATTGTTCCTCCATGAATAATTGGGCAATTTGAATGGCATTGGCCGCCGCCCCTTTGCGAATGTTATCCGCAACGACCCACAGATTCAGTCCGTTTTGTACGCTGTGATCCCGACGGATACGGCCGATATATACCAAATCCTGTCCGCTGACCTCTTGCGGGGTGGGAATATGATCTTCGAATACTCTCAAACCCGGCTGTGATTTGAACCGGCTGATGACCGTCGGTAAATCAAAGGGCTGTTCGACTTCGACATTGATCGAAACGCTGTGACCGTTGAATACCGGGATACGCACGCATGTCGCACTGACCGGCAGATCAGCCAAATGCAGGATCTTGCGGGTTTCCTCGATCATTTTGACTTCTTCTTTGGTATATCCATCCAAAAGCATGGCATCGATTTGAGCCAGGGCATTATGCAAGATCGGCTGAGGATAGAACGTTGATGGCAATCCTTTTAGATTTCGCTCTAAGTCTTGTACGCCTTTATAGCCGGAACCGGATACGGCCTGAAACGTCGTATAGATGACCCGTTTGAGCCCTAAAGGTTTTAGGGCGTTCAGCGGAATGACCGATTGGATCGTCGAGCAGTTGGGATTGGCAATGATGCCGTGATGACCCTTTGCATCGAGCGGATTGACTTCCGGGACGACCAGCGGTACCGTGGGGTCCATGCGCCACATACTGCTGTTATCAATGACAGTGATCCCTTTGGCTGTGGCGATCGGAGCGTAAATTCGGCTTATTTCACCTCCGGCTGAAAATAAGGCGATATCGATGGGGCGATCGAAGCTGTGCTCATCAAGCACTTCGACCGGATAGATCCGACCGTAAAAAGTTACGGTTTTTCCGGCAGATTTCGCCGAGGCGAAGAAGTAAATCCGGTTGATGGGGAAATCATATTCCTGAAGCAAAGCGATAAAAGTCTGGCCGACCATCCCGGTCGCACCGACAATAGCGATATTTTTCATAGTCCTTCTCCTTCGAAGTATCCGGAAGCGATTTTGACGGCCGGTCCGCTGAGGATGACATCTTCACCGACATGTACTTGCAGATGGCCGCCCTGTACCTCTACGGTAACATCAGGATCAGTCAGTTGGAGTCGGTGGGCAATCACGGCACTGGCCGCACTGCCGGTACCACAGGACAGTGTCCAGCCGGCACCGCGTTCATGCGTGATGACTTTGATGGTCGATCGGTCGATGACTTCGATGAAGTTGACATTGATCGCCTGCGGAAAGCGCGGGTGGTAGGACAGCTTTTCTCCCAATTGGCGGATGTCCATCGTTTTGTCTTGGATCACGATGGCATGCAGGGTACCGAGAAATACGGTGTGCAGGGTAATTCCGTCGATGATGACAGAATCGGGATCGATTACCATATTTTCATCCAAATCAAATTTCGGTCGATTTAGATTGAGAGAGATAATATCTTCTTGAGCATCGACATCGATGACTCCTGCCAAAGTTTCGACCGTGACCGGTCCTTTGGGCAGATACCCATGATTCAGGCAATACTTGACAAAGCAGCGCAAGCCGTTTCCGCACATTGGTGCCGGAGATCCGTCGCTGTTGTAATATTCCATCCGGATATCGGCAATGTCACTGGGATAGGGGATCATCAGTCCATCCGCTCCGATACCGAAGTGGCGGTCACACAGCCGTTTTGCAACCAGTGAAGCATCAGTTGATGGCGGTTCGATCAGTATGAAATCATTGCCGGTCCCGTGATATTTCTCGAAGCGGATCATAAGTGGAAGGCCAAGGCAATCAGATGCACTGCTTTTTCCTTTAACACCCGGTCGATCGTATAAGAAATACTGATTTCCGAGGTCGTGATCAGCTTGTAATCGATGTCATGATCCGCAAACAGTTCAAACAGGGTCGCCGCAACCCCGGATTGAGTGCGCATGGCCATACCGACCACCGAGATTTTGACGATGTCGGTGTCTGTCGATATGATCACATCTTCGTATTTGTCCGTGACTTGCTTTAGTACGTCATTGATCAGAGGGGCATCATCAAAGGATGCCGTAAAGGCCAGATTCACAAATCCATCGGGGGTATGGGTTTGGGAGATCATGTCAATGTTGATTTCATTTTGAGCCAGACGGATAAACAGATCGGCAGTATGTTTCGGTCCGCTGGGCAGATGATTGATCGAGACGAGAATAACTCGTTCGCTGACAGATAAGCCGGTGATGCTCTTGTTTTCCATGGTTGGATCAAACTCCTTTATCAAGGTACCCGGGGTACGGGTGTGTGCGGATGCGACGATGATTTCGACGCGGAAACGGTGACCGATCTCGATTGACCGCGGTTCCATGACCTTGGCTCCGAGAAAGGCCATTTCTTTCATTTCTTCATAACTGATGACATCGATTTTCCTTGCCTGCGGATACAGACGCGGATCAATTCCGTAAATGCCGTCGACATCGGTATAAATCTCGACCCGGCAGTTGAGCTTTGCGCCTAAAGCAACCGCAGTCGTATCCGATCCGCCACGACCCAGCGTTGTGATATCGCCATCCTGATTCAATCCCTGAAATCCGGCCACGACGACGATTTTGCCTTCGCGCAGATGACGGGATACTTTTTCAATATCGATGTCTTCGATCTTATTCTTGGTGTGAAGTCCGCTGGTTTTGATACCGGCCTGAAATCCGGTCAGACCGACGGTCGGATGTCCTTTTTCGTTGAGGATCATCGATAGCAGAGAGACTGAGACTTGCTCTCCGGTGCTGATCAGCAGATCGACCTCCCGCTTGGACGGGTTCACGGAAGCCTGATGGGCAAGTTCGAGCAGTTGATTGGTCGTTTTTCCCATGGCGGAGACAACGACCGTGATGTCATATCCTTCGCTTTTTTTCTCGAGGATCCGCTGGGCCACGGCTTGCATTTTTTCAATGTTCTCGACGGACGACCCGCCGAATTTCATAACACACGGATTCATTTCACACTCCAAGATCATTTCTGATCAGATCTTCGTAGGTTTCACGTCGGACGACGATGCGTGCTTCATTGTCAGAAACGAAGACGACGGCCGGTCGCGGCAGGCGGTTATAATTGGATGACATCGTGTAGTGATAGGCTCCTGTGGATAATACAGCCAGGATATCACCGGATTGACAGGCAGGAAGATAAGCATCCTTAATGATGATATCCCCCGATTCACAGGCTTTGCCGGTGACCGTATAATGAACTGCAGGCGTCACATCGATCCGATTGGCAACGACAGCGGTATAATGTGCACCATAGAGGGCCGTGCGGATATGATCGGCCATCGACCCATCCACAAATACATAGTTTTTCCCGTTGACCGTGGTTTTGGTTGTTGCGATGGTATAGAGTGTAGTTCCCGCATTGGCGACGATCGAACGTCCGGGCTCGATCATGATTTTTATGGGGTTAAGTTTTAGGGCTTCGATCTGATCGGCGATATGATCAAGCAGTGAGGGAAGGAATTCGCTCAATGTCAAAGGATGGTCCTGCTCGGTATATGCGATACCAAAGCCGCCGCCCAGATTCAGCTCGACGATGTTGAGCTGATGATTGCGGATAAACCTTAACAACGTTTCGGCTTCTTTTCTGTATGAGTCCGCCTCGAAAATCTGTGATCCGATGTGGGCATGAAGTCCCATAAATCGGATGAGGGGTTCGTCACTTAGCTGTTGAATCAGGGTCAGTGTCGCAGGATCAGCAGTGCTGAGGCCGAACTTGGAGTCATGCTTGGTGGTAGCGATGTATTCGTGGGTGTGAGCATCGATGCCGGGATTGACACGTAAAAGAACGCGCTGCGGCTTATCCAGCAACGGTAACAGCAGTTGCAGTTCGAAGGGATTGTCCAGCACGATCGTACCGCATCCCAGTTCGATGGCCATCGCCAGTTCCTGAGCCGATTTATTATTTCCGTGGAAATAAATCCGTTCCATCGGGAATCCGGCTTTGTAAGCCGTGTACAGTTCGCCGCCGGAAACGACATCCAGGCTCAGTCCTTCCTGCTCAACGAGGTTGCACATAGCCAGAGTCAAAAAGGCTTTAGATGCATAGATGACTTCAGAGGCGAGTTTCGGATGAACGAAAACACGCTTAAATAACTGCATCTGGTTGCGGATCATTTTTTCATCCATGACATAGAGCGGCGTGCCAAAGCGCTCAACGAGTTCAGTGGCCGTCAACTGTCCGATCATTAAGTGTCCGGGATGTGTCAGGGTGCTTTTTTGTGTCATCGGGGGTCCCTCGGTTTCTATAAAACAAAAACCATGAGCAAAAGGCTCATGGCTATAATAGCATTCCTTTCGCCCTTCCGTGGAAAAAGCGCATTCCGGTTCGATTGGGCAACCAAACGGGAACAGTCTTATGTTTGTTCAACATAAGCCCAGCATTCTCATGCTTCGGCGATCGTCCCTCAACCTTTCGGTTTAATGACGCATCGCGGCCTCTTTTAACACAGCGTTATTTAGTTTTTACAAGAGTACCACAGAATATTTTGAATGTCAATGCATTCACTGAGATTGAATCAATCAATTTCCGACAGATGTACTGCGTCGTTCCATCCAGGTCACATCCATCCATTCGCCGGTATCCATCATACCGATGCGTTCACGGATCCCGACGATCCGAAACCCGTGATCCAAATGAAATTTCACGCTCGTGACGTTGCGACTGATGACACCGGCAACCAATGTCCAGAAGCCCAGTTTCTCGCTTTGTTCGATCAAATGAGACATCAGCATGGAACCGATGCCCTGATGCTGATGGGCGGAGTCGATGTAAATGCTCACTTCGGCAACGCCGCGATAAACATAGCGGGTGGAGGTGGGGGATAGGGCGGTCCATCCGATGACATCCGTGTCGATCATGGCTACCCAGCGGGCATCTTTGATGTGCTGTTGATCAAAGGATGACCAGTCAGGTACAGTCGATGTGAAAGTCGCAATCTCAGTGTCGATCCCTTGTTGATAGATTTTGCTTACTTCAGGATAATGCGCCTGGCGCAACGGCACGATCTTGACCATCTTACTTACCGCTGTCGCCATAGTTGGCTAAGACTCTCGCACTGGGGTCGGTGACATTGCACCCTTCCCAAGTGGGATTTGGCATCCAATAGGAAGGGATCAGATGAGACTGTTGAGGGTAAAACTTCTCAAAGATATCGCGATACCAGAGGGCTTCTTTGGTAAATGGGGTACAGTGTGGGTATTTCTGCTTTGCCAGTCTGAGGTCTTCATCACTGTACAGACGATCGGCGGCTTTTTTCAGTTCATCGACCATCGAGTGACCGACGGCATCGGAAAAGGCGGCTTTCTGTCGCCACAAAATCTCGTCCGGCAACAAACCTTCATCTTCAAATGCTTTTCTCAGCAGGAATTTACCCATGCCGGTCGTGTTCATTTTCAGTTTTCCGTCAATAGCTATGACGTCGCGGACAAAGGATAAATCTCCAAAGGGGACGCGGGCTTCCAGTGACCAGGCGGCGATACAGCGATCAGCCCGCAGCACATCGTACATATACAGTTCGCGCATACGCTTCTTGCTTTCTTCCGTAAAGGCGTGGGCACTCGGGGCAAAGTCCGTATATTTGTAACCAAAGAGTTCGTCGCTGATCTCACCGGTAAGCAGAACTTTGATTTCGCTGTGCTGATGAATATATTTGCATAACAGGTACATACCGATGGAGGCCCGGACGGTAGTTATATCGTAGGATTCGAGATGATAAATCACATAAGGAAGTGCGGATATCACATCTTCTACGGTCATAATCGCTTCGTAGTGACGGCTTTTGATCTTTTGAGCGACGATACGGGCATATTTGAGATCGATGGCATCGCTTTTCATGCCGATCGCAAAGGTCGTAATGGGGGTGTCTGAGTATTTGGCGGCTAAAGCACATACCAGCGAAGAGTCCAGTCCGCCCGAGAGCAGATAGCCGATGGGTACATCGGACATCATGCGCTTTTTCACACCTTCAGTCAGTCCGATGTTGATGCGGGTCAGGATGTCATCCATGTCGTTCAGTGTCTGTTGAACGTGGGTCACATCGTTATATTTGATCCACTCGCCGCCATAATATAAGGTACCGATCGGGAAGGGTCGGATGTTATCACACAGAGGAAGGAGTGATTTGGCTTCGGAAGCAAATGCCAATTGTTTGCTTTCTTTGATTTCGCCATAAAACATCGGTCGTATCCCGATCGGATCCCTGGCCGCGATGGTCAGTTGTTTATTTTTGTCAAACAGGACAAAGGCAAATTCGCCATCGAGATATTTGCACATATAGCGTCCGTATTTTTTGTACAGCGGAAGAATTGTCTCGCAGTCGCTCCGTGAGATAAAGGGATAGGCGGAAAAGGACTTTTTCAGCTGTTGTTCATTATAGATTTCGCCATTGCACATCAGGATGACTTCCGGTGTGACAAATGGTTGCATACCATTTTCGGAGATGTCCATGATGGAGAGACGGTGAAAACCAAAGGTTCCGAAGGATTCCTGAAGGATCCGGCTTTGATCGGGTCCGCGGTGGGCCAATGCATGAAACCCTTGTTGAAAAAGTGACTGGTCGACTTCGCTTTGAGCAAACATAAATCCGCACATAATGTGTACCTCCAATAAAAAACAGCCTCATCCTGTAAGGGACGAAGGCTGTTGCTCCGCGGTACCACCCAAATTACCTGTTAAGGTCTCTTTATCCGGTTCTGTCAAACCTTTCGGAGGTAACGGTCCGTGCCGTCTTTTTCTACTGTGATTCGAAAAAGAAACTCCAAGGGGTTATATGCTTTGAGGTTCCGTGTTGGCCTTTCACCGCTCCCAACTCGCTGCTTCGGATGACTCAAAGATACATATCCTTATCTTCGTTTTTATTAATATAGCGCAAAATGAAACATTTGTACATAGAAAATGAAAATATTTCTAAAATATGAAAGAGGATGTAAGTGATTTAACCGAAGAAAGCTGCCTTATGCAGTGTATAATATGAGTAAGGAAACCCAGGAAATACAGACGATGGACAGCAAACTAAGAGGACATGTCATTTGCTTGGATTATGATCCGCGATGGAAATCGGAGTTTAAGCGAGTACAGACCTATCTTTCTTCACTTTTACAAGATCAGATTATTGGCGTAGAACATGTAGGGTCGACCTCCGTGGCAGGATGTGCGGCTAAGCCCATTTTGGATATCGATTTGGTGATTGATTCAGAAAGTGACTTCCACGCTGTGAAGAAGACACTTGAACAAGCCGGTTACATACATCGCGGTGATCAGGGAATTGAGGGAAGGGAGGTTTTTAAGCGATTATTTGAGGATGAATTTATGGCCTATCATCTGTATGTCTGCACAAAGGTTTCTAAGGAGCTGTTGAGACATCTGTCATTGAAAATGTATCTTGCTGATCATCCGGAAGTTGTAATTGCATACAGCAATCTGAAAAAAGAGCTGGCAAGAAGTTACCCGTATAGTATTCAGGACTATATTGATGGCAAGGATGCCTTTATTAAAAAGATGCTTGCGGATCTTGATGAGCAGGGTTATCTGATTCAAAATTACCGGAATTCATCAGTCAACAGGGTTGGCAAAGATTAGGTTGTATGCTATACTTTAACAGTAGTAATTATCAATAAGGAGAAAAATATGGAAAAACTAAATGTTTACTTATCGAATCTGGCTGTATTGAATGCGAAGTTTCATAACCTGCATTGGAACGTTGTCGGAAAGCAATTCGTTCAGATCCATGAATTTACCGAATCGGCTTACGACGGTTTCTTTGAACAATATGATGAAGTTGCGGAATTGCTGAAAATGCGCGGAGTTTATCCGCTAGTCAAACTGGAAGACTATCTCAAGCATGCTACGGTAAAACAGTTGGACAGCGTGGATTTCAGCGTTAAGGAAGTTCTGGATATCGTTGAAGGTGATTTCAAACTGATGATGGACTTGGCTACGGAGATTCGCAATGAAGCGGATGAGGTCAATGACTTTGTGGTCGTTGCTGCATTTGAAGGATTCGTTGCCGGATATCAAAAGAATCTGTGGTTTATTAAAGCCATCAAAGGGTAAAAGACAAAAGGCACATCTGATATGACCCCTGTCAAGTAGACAGAGCAAATATCTAAAAGTATTCATGAACTTGGTTATGGAAACGTAGCCAAGTTTTTATTTTGCTTTTCTTCTATGTCTTTCCAGTATCGATTGATTCTGTGATTGACCGGTATAGGATATGGTTTGGGTGTAGCTGATTGGTAAGCTTCTTCTCTGACTTGACTCGGAGTCTTGCCTTTGTATCGTTTTTGAGGTCTCTGATGAATGTAGAAATCCATGTATCTAGGCAATGCTTCGAGGAAGTCTTGAATACTGCCGATATCGTAGAGGATGAACATCTCCTCCTTCATGGAACCTTGGAATCCTTCCATTGGACCATTATCAATGCAGTGGCCCACTCTGGACATGGACTGTGTAAATCCATTCTCTTTGAGTTGTGTCCCAAACACTTTTCTTGTATATTGAAATCCTCGGTCACTGTGGAATAAGGTATCCTGATGATCATGATCACTCAAGGCAGCCATGAAGCTTTCATCCACTAATGAAACATCATTTCTCAGTCCGGCGCTATACCCCACAGGGAAACGGTCATTGAGATCCAGGATAGTGCTGATATACACCTTCTTTTGGGTTCCGGGGATTTTCGTCTCCGTGATGTCTGCACACCATTTCTCATTGGGTTTGATTGCGTCAAACTCACGGCACAGGATATTCTCCGCAGCCACTTCCGGAGAGGATTTCAAATAAGTCTTTCGCTTCTTTCTCAGTACAGACTGAATTTCATTCACACACATCAGTCTGGCAATGCGTTTCTGATTGTATTTTTTCCCCAATTTCTTACTTACAACCTCAGTCATCTTGTAGGAACCATATAAATTATGCAGTTCTGTAGAAACTTCAAGTATCGCCTTCAATACTTCTTCATTTTCAAGCTCTTTTGGATTCGGATCCCGATGTAGCCATTTATAGTAAGCTGCTCTTGAAACGTTTAGTATCTTACACATCCACTCGATGGGCCACCCTTTCGTAGCATGGAATTCCCAGACAAGGGTATAGATCGTGACTCTCTCTCTTTTAAGTGTTGCCTGACGCTTGTATTTGGGCAATCTTCCTATCGCCGCCTTTCTGATTCCTCCAATTTTTTTAATAGTTCAAGCTCCATTTGGAGTTCTTTATTCTTGCGCTCCAACTTCTCGATCATTCGTTTCTGCTGCTCAGCCTCCGACAGTTCCTCCAAAGGTTTTCGGTGCCCCCGATGATCTTTTAGGCCATCTTCACCTTCAATCAGATATTTCCTTACCCAAGTGAAAATCTGACTGTAGGATACCCCGTAGTCTGATGCCGTGCCTTTGTAGTCTCTGTTGTGTTTAAGACAATGCTCTACCATCTGCTTACGCTCTTCGGCTGTAGTTTTCTTTCGCTCTGCCACATATACCTCCGGTTTCGGATGATAATCTTTCATCTCTTTGCCTTCAGTATACATCAAAATCCATTTCCAGAGTCGACTCGGAGATGGAATATTCATCTTGATGGCAATGTCTTCGATCGACCCTTTCCCTGCCAAGTATTCTTGTACCGCTGCCTCTTTGAACTCCTTGGTATAGGTTGCATTATGAGGCTGGTGTTTGAAACATTCGCTTCCATATGCACGGTAACGATGTGCCCATTCGCGTATCCGATGGCCTCCATGTTTCCTCATGTTAAGTGATTGTGCAATTTCCATTGCACTAAACTTTCCATTAAGATAATCTTCACATGCTTGTATCTTTTGTTCTGTTGTGTACTTTTTGTTTCTTCTCGTATAAAAACCCCCTTTTGGTTCTCAGAACTTTGTTTATTTGTTCTGTCTACCTTAAGGGGGTTATATCAATCGTGCCTTTTTTTTATCCGCGTTTTACCTTTTTACCGTCTTTTTCCAAATACATTTTCTTATCGATGTGAATCATAAATTCCTCTTTGGACATTTGATTAAAATCCCAAAGGTCATAGCCGATACTCAAGTTTATGGAAAAATCGAATTGCTTTTGCTCGTTGATTTGTTTCACATGACCTCGAATCCGGTCAATGATGATTTCAAGGTCATGAATCGACTGGACTTCACATATCGCTACAAACTCATCGCCTCCGATGCGAGCAACGAAATCGGTGTTTCTGAAACTCTTTAGAAAGGCATCCGATACTTCCATTAACACTTTGTCACCGATGTCATGGCCAAAAACATCATTGATTCCTTTGAAGTTGTCGATATCGATCATCATACCGCCGTAAAGCTTTCTTGATGACTTACGCTTACTCAGCATATCGGAATAATACTCAAGTTCTTTGCGGGTGTACAGTCCGGTCATGAAATCCAGTTCCATGTTTTTTGATTGAATATAGATAAATGCGACCAAGAATGAAAACGTGATAGACGGGCCGATCAATAAAACACCAAAGTTGAGCGTCTGAAACATCCCTGCCAATGCCGGAGGTATGATGAAGAACATCAACGGGGCATAGTCGGCTTTGCGTATTTTGTTTCGGTTGAAATGTATGAGTAGCGCTGTGAGGGAGGCGTACATATACGTTGTCACGGCGGATATATAAAATAAATCGCCGCGGATATAGACATTTTGCGCGTTGATGGTATAGAAATATCCAAACCAAGGGCTTAACAAGGAAAAGATGAAATTGACGATCAGCGGCAGGATGGTTAATGGAAGCCACTTTCTGAAATGAACGAGATCCTTAAAAATATAGTAGTCATTATAGAAATACCACAAAAATACGATCAGACACAGTACCGCATACTGGAGGGCATTTCCGTAAAGCAAGACACTGCGGGTAAAGAAATAGGAAGTACCGTCGATGCTGATAAACAACACGTCCATCAGAATATAAATCATCAGCGATAATATCATGTATCGGAATAACTTTACTTTGAAATCGAGCAGATGATATTCTCTTTTTAAGTTGACAAAAATGAGTAACAAAATGAAAACGGAGTAAATGCTTAACTGAAGGGAAACCGGCATCATCTCACCAACTTTCAACGGCATTGCATAAAGTATATCACTATTGAAAGTCGTTCACAATACACCGATTTGCTGAATTTACACATCAGACATCATTGTTTTTCGATTACTGTTGAGAAGCATATGACTATTATGATAGACTTGAAGTATCGAAAGGGGAACTTGTCTGAGGGCAATCAGACAGGGGGAGTAAACATGAAATATTTTGAAGATGCTTTTCGTTTTGTGACTAAGAATTATCTGATCATTATTCCGATTTTTATCGCAACTTTAGTACCGGCACTGCTCATTATCGGCAATGCGCCATCACCGGCAGATATACAGGCAATATTCAATGATTTTGCGGCCTATCCTGATTACTTTATGAGCAATCCAGGTGCATTTTTCGATGCGCTTCAACAGGCCGGTGCCGGCAGCTCTGCAAGCAGCGGAACCATTTCCACGATCCTCAACATCATGGCGATCCCAATGACCGCCGGACTGATCAAAATGGGATTAAGTTCGGGAAATGTCTCGATCAATGACTTTGCGCCTGCACTGAGCGCAAACATCGGAAAATATCTGAGGTTCTTTCTGGCTATCATCGTATTTTTCATCGTAGGCGTTATCGCCGTGGTGCTGATTTTCATCGCTTTGGTTTCCGTGATGTTGTTAAGCGAGTCCGGTTGGGTAATCTTCTTCTTAGGTGTCGTGCTGCTAAGTTTCGGTGCACTTGCGCTTTCCGTCTTTCTATCCTTCTGGTTCTATGCCATGGTATTGGATGATCTGAAGGTCATGGAGGCCTTTAAAAAATCATTCGCCGTCGCGAAGCGCTGCTTCTGGACGTTGATCGGCATCAGTATCCTGATAGCCCTCATACAAGGGTTAGCCGGCATCGTTATCGGTTGGTTTGCTGTTATTCCGGTGTTGCCGACTGTGTTGACCAGCGCCGTATCAGCCTTTGCCAGTGTTGTTCATACGGTGTTTCTCTTTAAGATTTACCGATCTTTTCAACCGGCAGCTCGGGCTGAGTTTGAAGAGGTCAATGTAATCTATTAGAAGTAAGAGACCTTTGCTCGAATTTGATTTATTTGAGAATATTCGAGGATCCTTTTGGCGGATCCTCTTTTTTGTGCGATTGAGACAAAAAACGTCGCTGGAAAGTTGAATTTTGATAAATTCATGTATACAATGCACAATATGGCGACCTGATTTTTATATGTTGTGAACATTGTCGGCAATAGAGGGTTGTGAGAAAATGAAAGCGCTTAGAGAAAGAATTGAGGAAACATATGAAAATCGTCATCGCACTGGGCGGAAACGCTTTGGGAAACTCACCCCAAGAACAATTGTCATTAGTTAAAAATACGGCCAAACCGTTGGTCGATCTGATTGAGGAAGGTCATCAGCTGGTCATTGCCCATGGCAACGGACCGCAAGTCGGAATGATCAATCTGGCCATGGAAGTATCCAATGAGAAAGCCAATACGCCGATCATGCCTTTTGCGGAATGTGGGGCGATGAGTCAGGGATACATCGGCTATCATTTACAGAATGCAATCCGTGAGGAACTGCGCCGTCGCAACATCAACAAAGAAGTAGTAACCGTTGTTACGCAGGTCGTCGTGGATGAAAATGATCCGGGATTCAAACATCCGACCAAGCCGATCGGCGGATTCCATACACTGGAAGAATCGAAACAGCTGGAGCAGACCAAGGGGTATCAGATGGTCGAAGATTCCGGACGGGGTTACCGTCGGGTCGTACCGAGCCCCAAGCCGGTCGATGTCGTTGAGAAAAATGTGGTTAAAGCCTTGGTGAACGACGGAGTCGTCGTGATTACGGTGGGTGGCGGCGGGATCCCGGTCATCAAAACGCAATTTGGATATCATGGCGTGGATGCGGTCATCGATAAGGATTTTGCCTCAGCGAAAGTCGCTGAAATTTTGCAGGCAGATTATCTGTTTATCCTGACAGCCATTGACCGGGTCATGATCAATTACAATAAGCCCAATCAGAAGGCGTTGGATGTTATCACCGTTGAAGAAGCGAAGCAGTACATCGGTGAAAACCACTTTGCTCCCGGCAGTATGCTTCCTAAAGTTCAGGCGGCTATTGACTTTATTGAGCACAATCCGAAAGGGACGGCCATTATCGCCGCTCTGGAAAAAGCGAAAGATGCAATTGCCGGTTTGAGCGGAACCAAGATTGTGAGATAAACCTATGAAATCAACGTTTATCTTTTTAAAGCCGGATGCCCTGAAGCGCGGATTGAAAGAAGCGATCCTGAAATACTTCACGGATAGAGATTTTCATATTGCCAGAAAACAGGAAGTGACGGTTGATGCACAGACGATTCTCAGTCACTATCAGGAAGTCATCGAACGGATTGGCAGCGAGGATTTCAGACAAGGGGTTTTGCGAGAATTTGTAAACGAAACGATCGTAGCCATGGAGCTGAAACATACTCGTGAAGATGTCGTTGCCTGGGTGAGAGACTTGATCGGAGCGACCGATCCGGCCAAAGCCCGTCCCGATACGATCCGGGGAATGTATGGTGAAGATTCCATGGAACAAGCCCGTTTGGACAATCGAATGTTGCGCAATCTGATCCATGCGTCGGACAGCGATGAGAATGCCATACAGGAATTGAAATTATGGTTTGAATAACCGGTGCGATGCATCGGTTTTTTATATTATTGAAGCAATCAGACTGTTATAATATAAATAAGAACGAAGGTGATGTTATGAAGAAAGTTCTTCTTGTATCGCTATTTCTCACGGTTTTTCTCTCCTTTTGCTCAAACATCATCGATGACAATCCGGACAGTCACAGTTCAGCATCACTGGCCCAGTTTCGTGCCGGAGAGATCAAGGAATATCAAGGCAAACTTTTAAGTCCGGCTGTCGGACCGCGGGATAATTCGATCCAAGGGGTACAGGTCATCGATATCAATACGTATACACTTCGGGTCACAGGGCTTGTCAATAATGACTTGGTATTGACCTATCCGCAAATCCTGGAATTGACTACATACAAACGACTGATCACGCTGTACTGTGTCGAAGGTTGGGATGCGACCATCCTTTGGGAAGGGATATCTTTGGTGGAACTGATTGAACGGGCGAATCCGCGCAGTGAAGCCGTGACCGTGATATTCCATGCGGCGGATGGGTATACGACTTCATTGCCTTGGTCGCTGATCAAAGAAAAGCAATTGATTTTGGCCTATAAAGCCAATGAAATTGTGTTACCGCCGGAAATGGGCTATCCGCTGATTGTGGTCGCCGAAGATAAGCTGGGGTATAAGTGGGCTCGCTGGGTAACGAAAATCGAGCTGTCCGATAATAAAGATTATAAGGGCTATTGGGAGTCGCGGGGATATACCAATGAGGCAGATATCAACCGCTGAAAATGATCCAATCGATAGAAATGAAGGAAACGTATGACACTGATACTGATCATTACATTGTTGTTGGTAGGGGCTTCGATCTTTGTCAACGGCTGGACCGATGCGCCAAATGCGATTGCCACGGTCGTTTCAACGCGGGTATTGCATCCGCGGGCAGCAATCCTTTTGGGAGCCGTTATGAATTTCTTCGGAGTGTTTCTTATGGGAACGGCGGTGGCTTCGACGACTGCGAGCATCGTGACGATCGGCAGCGGATCGCAAGCCTTAGTCACTCTGGCTGCGGCACAGCTCTCGATCGTGCTGTGGGCGGTGGGGGCCTGGCGTTATGGTATTCCGACCAGTGAGAGTCATGCGCTGATTGCCGGACTGATGGGAGCCGGAATGTCGCTGGGCGGACTGTCCGTATTCAACATGGACAGTGTCATCAAGGTTTTGTGGGGTCTGTTTATTTCTTCTGTTGTCGGATTTGCATTGGGGTTGATACTGACGAAACTCGTGAAGCATTTGTTTCGAAACGTTAAGCGTCGCGCCGCAAACCGTTTCTTCTCCATCGGTCAGATTCTCAGTGCGTCACTGATGGCGTTTAGTCACGGCGCTCAGGACGGTCAGAAATTTATGGGCATCATGGTGTTGGCACTGATCGTCGGGCAGATTCTGCCGGCTCCCATCGGCACTATGGTCATACCGATTTGGGTCATGATTGCGGCGTCCGTGCTGATGGCCGTCGGGACGTCGATCGGCGGCTATCGGATTATCAAGACGATGGGTATGGATATGGTGTCTTTACAGAAATATCAGGGATTTGCGGCGGAGGTTGCGGCTTCGGGCAGTATGCTGGTAGCCACCGCCTTGGGCATTCCGTTGAGTACGACCAATACCAAAGGCACGGCGATGATGGGTGCCGGTGCAGCTGAAGGGCTCGAGAAGGTAAATTGGGATATTGCAAAGGAAATGTTTACCGCCTGGATATTGACCTTTCCGGCATGCATGATTTTGGGATATGTATTTGCGACTGTATTTCGCAGTCTGATTTAGGAGGGCATCATGGCCATATCGTGGATTAAGAAAATAACAGGAATCGTCGTCAAAAGCGATATCGACTATTTTGAGATGTTTGTCAGAGGTTCGGAAATATCTTTGAAGGCAGCCTTGGCGATGAAAACGGCGTTTGCGGATGAGCAGATCAATGAGCATGAACTGATCAAAATCCGTGACATCGAGCATGAAGGCGATCATCATATCCATCAGTGCTTGCAGATCGTCAATGATGCTTTCATCACGCCGATCGATCAGTCGGATTTGCTTGATATCCTTAAGGGCATTGAGGATGTCACCGATTACATCGATGATGTGGCGGCGCATTGCTATATGTTGGATATACGCAGTTCGGATATGTTTATCGATAAGTTTATTGAGATTATCGTAGTGACCTGTCATAAGCAGGTTGAGCTGATGAAACAGCTTAAAAATATTAAGAAGCTTCCCTATGAACAGATGAAAGCGCTGATCAATGAGATCAACTCTTTGGAAGAGGATGCCGATTTGGTGTATCAGATGGGCATGCGTCACTTATTTACCAACGGCTTGGATCCGGTGGAAATCGTCCGTCGAAAAGAAATCTATATCCGGTTGGAGGATGTTTTGGACGGTTTGGAGCGGGTGGCCAATGTCGTGTACAGTCTGATGGTGGCGAAGCTGTGATTTAACCCAAAGATACAATAATATAGGAGAAAAACATGGTCATGATGACATTTACGGTTGAAGAAGCCTTGCGATATGCCAAAGAATCGGCTATTGAACAGTGGGTCCACAATTTCCTCAATTCAGCAGGGAATAACAAGCCGTTCTCAGATGGTTTGAAATTGCAAAAGCGATATTGGACCGGACCTTTTGAAATCCGGTTGGATCGGCTGACAAGATGCTGCGGTCCCGAACCGGAGATGAAGTATTATATTGCGCCCGAGTCGTGGGAGAAAGAGATCAAAACATTCTGCACGCTGATTCAAGAAGGCTGGGATATGCCGCCGTTGATTGTTGAACATATAGACGGACAGCTCATTGTCAATGATGGCAACCATCGGTTGGAAGCGATGATTCGTATGAAGATACAGACAGGCTGGGTCATTGTATGGAATTCCCATGTTCAACAGGAGATTCACCATTTCATTGCACAGTAAAAAGACCTTCGATCCGAAGGTCATTTTTGTAAGTTTTTGCATCTCCGTTTGAGTTGGACATAGAAATCCTCCCGGTTTTGCGGAGAAATCATCGTCGTTCCGGTGAAATAGTTTTTGTTGTGCTGACGGATTTCGATGCGCTTGCGTGAAAACGCCATCGAAGACATCAGATTCTCGGTCAGTTTTATTTCTTTGATTTTGTCATAGTAGATCTTCTCCCGAAACGGTCCGCTGACACAGTAGAGATAGTCATCGCGAAATTCATACCACGTACCCAGAACCAGCCACAGCAAAAACAGAGTCATGGGCAGTGCGACAATAACTAACATCCAGCGCTCTTGAGCCGGGATCAGTGCGATGGGAGCGATCATGATGATGACGGTCGTTCCGATGATAACTTGAAACAATAAATCGACTTCAGATTTTATTTTCATAGTGTTCACCCTTACACATACATTATCACTCTTTGTAAGTTGTTTCAAGTATCGGATGAATATCGGTTATAATAATGTCGAGGTGATTTTTATGCATGAAACAGAAGCCAATCGTCAAGCCTGGGGTAAATTATCCAAAGATCATTTTGAGCGGTTTGACCGTGGTCTGAAAGATGGCACAAAGAAGCTCAATCCGCTGGTAGAACAGCAGTTGGGCAATCTTCGGGGTAAGAAAGTGTTGCATCTTCAGTGCAATACCGGCGCAGACTCGATCCTTTTGGCCAAGCAGGGCGCAGATGTGACGGCTGTTGACTTTGTTGAGGATAATATCCGCTTTGCGCAGGAACTGGCGCGAAGAAATAACGCGGACGTCCGTTTTATCTGTCGGGATGTACAAACCCTGGATGAGGTTTTGGATGAAGCATTTGATTTGGTCATTACTTTTGACGGAGTGTTGGGATGGCTGTTTGATCTGCCGCGCTGGGCAAAAAATATCGCGAAGTTTCTCAAACCTGATGGAGAACTGTTCGTCCATGACGGACATCCGTATTATCTGGTGTTTGATGAAACGAAAATCAAAGACGGCATCCTTGAGGTGAAGTATCCGTATTTTAATGAAACGTTGGAAGTGGATACGATGATCGGCGGATATGCCAGTGACGAGAAGGAAGCCGTCAATTATTTCCGAAGTCATAAAATGAGCGATATCATCAATGCCCTCGCCGATGCCCAGCTGTTTGTCACCCGGTTTCTGGAATTTGATCGCTGTGATGAGGGGATGGGTGGGGATACCAAAGACGATCGGGGTCTGATGTATCTTAAGCATTTTGAGGGAAAACTTCCGGTCGGTTACAGTTTGTGGGCAGTCCGGCGTTAAAAAAAAGTCATTCGACTTTTTTTCTTTTCAACACCCGGGAGAGGCGTCCTTCTTCATTGTTTCTGATCCGTTTGAAATTGGGCCAGTGCAGATAAACGCTGAGCAAAGCACCGCCCAAGGCTATCAATGTCGGGACCCAGCCGATATTGAAATAAACGGTTCCGGCCACCATCCATACCAGCAGTCCGACGGTTCCGATAGCAACAAAATCTGTGATGAAGGTCAGAGCGAAGATAATGGCGATACCGATCATTCCGAACCACGGATTTAATCCCAGCATCAGTCCGACCAGTGTGGCCGTTCCTTTACCACCTTTGAAATTCATGTAAAAGGGGAAAATATGTCCCAAAATTGCACTGTATCCGGCCAGATACAACAGGGTCGCTCCCTGCGTATCGAGACTTGCCTCAAAGAAATACCGGACCAGAAGCACGGCCAGTAAACCTTTGAATGCATCCAAGACAGCGACGATGACCCCAAACTTCCACCCCAGAGATTCCACCGCATTGGAAGCTCCGGCATTGCCCCGGCCCAATGTGCGGATATCGACTTTTTTGATGACTTTACCTAAAATATACGATGTCTGAAAGTTCCCCAATATGTACCCCAAAGCGATGACGATAAGGATATCTCGCATAGGCCTCCTACGGCAGATCAATGCCCGACTTTTCCTTATTATAACATATGAAGAATGGTTCAATGGTTCAATATTGCGATTTTATGGGAAGAAGAAACAGCTTATACAGGATGTAAGAACCAAAAGAAAAGGCAGATATATATATCAACAGGAAAATCAGATAGGGGACATGTTGGTAGATGATGTTAAAGACGGGCAGGGATGAATCGTGAAACGGACTGATGAAGAACATTTCTAAACCGTTATTGATACCGATGTAATAGGTGGAAACATCGATGGCAATGGCGATCACGACCAAGATCAGAAAGACCGACAGTGCCGATATCATGGTTTTCCGATCGTTTTTGACCATACGATTGGCAATCAGCAGAAAGCCGACCAAAATCATGGAACTGTGATGCACCATGGTCTGAATGTTGATTCCGATGGTATCCACAAATACGGTCACCGGGTAGAGCATGACGGCCAGACCGGCAGTCAGTCCAAACGTGCCTAAAAAGGCGAAGCAAGCCTTTTCGATGTTTTTATTCTTAGTCAGAGCTCCGATCAGCGCGACATACATCGGCGTTGAGCAGAATTGAAACGGAAAGGCATACCATTGATACACCCACCAGGACGAGGTCGCATCGTAGTTGAATGAGAAGTTGATTTGCTTATAGGCTTCAAAGCTGAGTGTAATGATGGCATAGATAAGCAAAGCTTTTTTAATCTTCTGATAATTCAGGTTTCTGTATCGAAATGCGATCAGAAGCAAAGCGGCTAAAGTCAAAACTAAAAACAGCCAATGAAACCATCCGTAGCTGACTGGCGGAGTCATATTGGCATCCAGAAAAATCAGGATTTGTCGTAGAACGTTCATTCATATCACCGAAATAAGCGTAACAGAACTCAAAGCTTTTTCAATAGGGAAAGTACAGGTTGCGTTTTTTGAGGGATAACCGACAAAAAAAACTGCTTTTCAGCAGTTATACGGTTACGGCGGCACTGATCAGCGCAGTTTCAACTTTCTCGGCCAGTTCTTCCAGTTTGGGATTGTCCAGCAGTTTCATCAGAGCGGAAGGTTTGGCCATCTCGATCACTCCGACGCCATTGACCTCTCTGACAATAAACTTGCAGGGCAGAAAATAGATGGCCTGTGGGTGAATACTGATTGCCGCAAAGGCTTCAAACGGATTGCATATTTCCAAAATGGCAATCTTTCCGTCAAATTCGATGCCTTTGTCTCTGAATTTTTCGTGCATGTTGATCTGACATAAAGTGCCAAACTTGGCTTGCATCAATGCTTCTTTCAGTTCTGTAACAGTTTCATCAAAGGTTTTTTGAGTGGTGTGAGTGAATGTTTGTATCATAGCGTACCTCATTTCTTTGTCAGTATCATTATATCACTGTCATGCAGAAGCATAAGAAGTTTGCTCAGATTTGGTACTTTGTCACAAAGTAAAAGCCTGAGTATCAGGCTTTTCGGGTTTTCGTGGGAATCGACCAAGGCAGATAGAGCAAAATCAGAAAGGCGATGACCAATAACGTAAAGTACACCAGATACATCAGATGAGAATTGTTGGCATTGAGCGTTTCAAGGATCGTACCGGGCAAACCGGACATCAAGAAGAAGTAGTTGGCCTGCTGATGTTGTAACATCAGGTTAAACGGTGTGACAAACAGAGCGAGCAAGGTCATGACTGCGACCAGTTTGGGCAGATTCTTGATGGACGGACGGTATTTCTCAACCAGGATCAGATACCATCCGGCGAAGAAGATGAGTCCGTGAATAAGCATCGACTGGATAAACTGCAAGCTCAGCAGCGGGTACATGGTACAGTCAGGGGTAAGCAGGGCCATACCGGCACCGGCAATCCCTCCGACATAAACCAGTTCCAGCAAAATCGGTTTTCGGGAAATTGCGGCCCACGGAACGAAAACAGACATTAAACCGCACAGCTGAAAGGGCAACAGGGCTGATGGTATCAGCTCCTCGATCCCCAGCGATAGCACCCACAGGATCCGGATAAATTCCAGGGTCGGAATCAGAAAGGCAATGATCAGCAGAAAGTTGTGGCGGGTTTTAGCGTCTTTGTTTTTGAAATAGCGGATCCCGATAAACATGAGCACAAAGAAAACCGCAAGAATCGACAGGTGCAGCGGTGAGAAGGTGCCAACACCGATATTGTCCGGCAGTTGGTCTTTGTAAGTGAAGAAGTATTGCAGTGTCATAGAAAGCCCTCGCTTGATACTTTCATTTTGACATGAAAACAGGTCGTGTCAAGGTCGTTTTTCACAAATTTTATCTCTATAAAAAAAAGAACTGTGATACAATGAAAGCAACACACAGGTGGACATCATCATGCGTAAGCGCCGGATCATTCGTTTTGTGCTTTTGGCCGTTGCACTCTTTTTTGTTGTTATTTTCAGTGTATTTTTCATCAATCTGGAACATCTGACTTCCGGAAAACTGAGTAAGGTGGAAGTGGTGCTGAGAGATCCCGTATCGGGGGTTGAAAGCGTTGAGAAGACCTTCACCGATACCGAAGATCTCCGTAAACTGACGTCAGTCTTTTTCGCAAAGATCAATGAGAATTTCTTTGCGGATACCGCTGAAGACAGCCTGTTATCGGTGAGGTTTATCTTTGAAAATAAAACAGTGAAGTTTATCCTGTTTTATGAATCGGATAACAGTCAGAAACGGTACACGCATTTCAAGTATCCGGCAAGAGGGATGAAGTTTACGATTCCTTCAAGTCAAAGTGAGACATTAAAAGAGATGTTGCAATAAGGCTTTTCTCAATCATAGTTCACAGTTATCATGTATGTTTACAAAGATATCCAGAAGGATATCTTTTTTAGAGATTCAAAGTGAAGATACGATGAATATACGATCAAACAGCTTGAAATTTATGCGATTCATGGTAAGATGATAATACCCCCTAGGGGTATATAGAGAGGTGAAAATTGTGCAAGCAAGAATTAGAATCGATAAAACCGGATGCATCAGTTGCATCAATCGGATTGAGTCAACGTTAAAATCGATGGGTGTATTGCGCTTTGATTATGATTTTCAACACAAAACTGCCCGTTTGCTATTTGATGAAAATGATTGTTCGATCCAAGACATCCTGATGGCGGTTGAGCGTTTGGGATATCTGGCCAGTGTTCAATAGGGCAGATAAAGGAGGTAAAGATGAAAAAAATCCTGATCATATCTGTCGTACTGATTATCTTATCTGCTGTTGGTTATATCGCTTTAAATATAGATCGGTATTACCAAGAGGTTTTTTTAAACCGTTATGGTCTCGCCGGAAAAGATGTGGTTGAGATCATTAATTATCTTGAAGAGAAAACCGATGAACCGCTTGGTTTTTCTGCAGGTGTGAACGCCAAGAAACTTCGATTGAGCGATGCAAAGGATACGGTTGAACTTGCAATTCCAGAGGGGAAATTTTACTTATCCATTGCACCATTCATCCATCAGACACATCCCTGCGCAATTCATAATCTGGTGACATGCACCGGAGAATTGCAAAGTGAGACGTTTGATATACTGATTACAGACGTAAATACCAATGAAGTGGTGCTAAGTGAACAACGGACGAGCTCTGCCAAAGGGTTTATCGGTTTGTGGCTTCCCAGGGATAAGAATCTGCAGATTTCCATTACCTACCAGGGTCTTAGCGCTACCAAGCAAGTCGGCACATTTGATTCAAATGATACGTGTGAGACCACAATGCAGCTTTCTTAGAAAATCAAAGAGTATTGACAGGCTGTGTCAATACTCTTTTTTATGTTTGGGTAATTTTTTACAATCAAATCTGATTATCTCAGTTTGCTTCCGTCTACGGAAACACAGATGCGGTCAATGCTACCATCTCGTGCAAACAAGCGCTTGCTGGTATCACGATCCAATGCATCTTTGAAGTGATGCTCTTTCTGATGTTGATCCACAACGACGATGCTATCCGAATCCGAAAGTGTGTATATGACCGGTACCGAACAGAACGTGAATCCCAATGAGTTTTTCTCAAGTGTGATCGTCTCACTGTCACTGTCCGTTTTTCCTTTAGGCAATACCCATAATTGCGGTTGGTTCAAAAACTCAGCTTTGTCAAGCAATGCAACAGTAAAGTGAACCTGACCGTTTTTTACTTCCACGCCCAGCTCCTTCAAGCGGGAAATGAAGTCTTCTTTTACCTGTCCGGTCAGGCCCGGTTGTTGAACTCCGGCGAACGAAGGTGTATGGGAGTAAGCATCTGTCGGGAATGCGCCGTAGAGCTGCGGTGTTTTTTCGACTCCGATGCCGGCTTTGGTCGAGCGATATGCGCCAAGCAGGTCCATCGCTTCCGCCGTCAGTCCTGATTTTGAATAGTCATCACTGAAAATCTCTTGCACAGCCAGAACAAGTTTCGATACCATATGCCAGTAAATCGATCCCAAGCCTTCATACTTATAGAATGTTCCGGAACGCCCGGTGAAGGCATGATGATCAAAGAAATTATGGAAGATGTCTTTGACCTGTCGGATGTCTTGTTCGTTGAACTCCTTGGTGGCTTTGAGTGCGGCTTCCATATCATAACCGTTTCTGAAGCGTCCGTTGAAATGATACTTTCCATTCACATCCTTCTCTATAAAGCGGGTGCGCTGATGTTTGAGCTCTTCTTTGAGTATGTCGGAAGACATGACCAGCGACTCGGGAATGATATTTTTGTGAAGGAATTTCGGCAGTTCACGATTGGGGTAGAGCATATAGCTGTCCTGATCTTCGCGGTAGATCGCGCTGTTTTTCAGTGCGGTCAAAACACTCAGACTTTCCTTGGCATCCAATGCTTTTGAACTTAAGACAGATACCTGACCTTCCAACATTTCGTACAAGTAAGATATGCTGCATTGATTATCTTCAAAGCGGATGAGATTGTATGCGTGATATAGGCCGTCCTCCCGTCTGTTCTTATGAATCGAGTCTTTCAAGTGCAGCAGCGCCACATCAACAAATTCTTGAAGATCAGCTACGGACAAGGTTGATTTCTTTCCGCTGAATCCGGACTGGTAAACGGAGTTACGATAGGACTCCCCAATCTTGCCCAACGCCCGGGTAATATCATAGCGTGTGTCATCTGCGATTTTGATGCCAAGATACGTTTTATATGACTTTAGTACTTCGAATGTTTTTTCAAACATATGGATGACTTCATCGGACAGTACAAGCGGCTGACCGTCGATTTCATGGATGAGCTGTTGCATGAAGGTCAAGAAGCGGTGCAGATAATAAAGTGTGACCATCGAGCAGCCATTGCCAACCAAAGCATTGTTGGCATCATTCCACTCGGGTCGCTGCGTGTTCATCCAGATCCCGCCTTCCGGAACATAGTTGGAGAGTTTCGCAAGCAGGGTAACCAACAGTTTTTCCATCAGAGTGACTTTGTATGTGTGTTGATTGAGGTAGATCAGTTTTCCATCCGACCCAATCGACTCTGTCTTTTTGTGAATTCTCTTCTCGAGCTCATAATCGTAGTCGATGCTGTTGCGCGGATTTTCGACTAAAGCATTAAATCCCTTGATCTTGTAGGGCAGATTGGCATAGACGAAGAGTTCTTGGAAAAGGTAGTCCTTCAGTTTTTCCGGGTGATACGCTTTGGATAATTCCATCAGTTTGAGCAGGTAGATGATTTGGTGGTCACCCCAGTAACCGATGTTCGACCAGGGTTCATCGGGATTGAGCACTTCCCAGTCCAATCCGTGTTTCGTGATGCGATACGGATTGTATCCGTCAGCGGTCGACGCATTGACAAATTTGGCAATGATGCTTTCGATAAATGCCGGATAAGACAGCGACAGTGCTTCCCAGTTTTGGAAAATGTCGCGCCAGTTTCCTTCGAAGTTGAGCTTTTTGCCGCCGTCTTCATTGACGACTTCGATGCTGAAGCGGTTCCACGGACGGCTGGGATCGCCGTGACGACGGCTGAAAGTCAGTGGCAAGTACTCCAGGACCAGCCGGTGGAAATCCTTGTTTTGAGATGTTTCGGCTAAGGTCAGTAAGTCATGAAAGCGGATGGTTTCGGGCAGATTGCTGAAGAAATCACGTTGCTGAGCATATACTTCCTTGTTCCACACCTGGACGAAAGCTTTAAAGTCATCTCTTTCAATGGTATATCCGTCCGCATACACACCGCCGCGCATGATGTTGTACAGGGTGTTTGAGAAATGTCGGTAGCTGACCTTTTCGTTGGCCGTGCATTGCATGCCATCGGCTTGGAAAACCAGTTTTTTCAGATTGAAATCGCCTTTGCGTACATCCGCGTGCAGCTGATCGATCAGCGAGCTGTTCTCTTTCAGTTGTTTGATGAGATTGGCCACATCCGTCGAACTTTGATTGAGATGTGCGACGATGACCCAGGACGCGGATTGATTTGCTTGCAGATCCAACGTGTCGACGATGTAGTATGATCCGCGTCGGCCTTTGACATCTGTTTCAGCTTCGATGGGTTGGTTTTTACCGAAAGTTTCCACCTGCTGTTCGGACAGCAGGTAGGTGGGATGTTTACATCCCTTGGACCAGACGGTTGTCGCTTTGAGGGATTCGCTAGGCTCTGCCTTGTCGGTCAAAATAGAGCTGAGCGTGTAGATGCCCAATCCTGCCTCATCCACCAGTTCACATCGTTTATATCCGTCGAGCAGTGTGCTGAGCGAAGTTTGTAACTGGGTGTTGACGCCGTAGGGGAGGATGTTTCGAATGCCGTCGAGTACGCGGATACGTACGTCCTGACCGGAAAGGTTGACGATTTGGGATTCTTTGATGAAGCCATAAACATCGCTGTTTTTCCAGGTGTAGGTAAAAGCAACACCGAGGTCATGATTGATTTCTTCAAACATGATTTTATTGCCGATGGTGTTTTTGTACAGGTTCCGTGTGATCGAATAGACGTTGCTGTTGTGAAGCGAAAACGGTTTCCATAAAAAATTTTTTTCGTCTCTTGAGACGATGATGTTTGTATGGGATCCTGTGGTTTCAATGCTGTCATGAATCTTGTCGTCGGTATAATAGGGGAATAATGCGGATTCAGCGTTTTTTCTTCCGCATGTCAGTCCGCCGGTACTGGATATAAACATCCAGTGATCCACATCGCTTACGATGGTCATAAAGAACGGATTCATGTGGTGATAGTTTTCGATCTTGAAGAATGTTTCTTTGTTGACGGTCACCGTTTCCAATGAAATTTCCGCATGCTCATCTTTCAGCGGCGCACTTCCAAAGAATAAACTTGATGATTTCACGATGGTTGGTCCTCCCTTATCTTATTGATATTTCCTACTTTAATTTGATTATATAGTGCCATTTTGCAAAGAGCAATGCCTTTTGAGCAATTCATCACTGAAATCCCCTTGATTTTTGAAATCGGTTTCGTAAATCTCGGATAATGAGGTGATTAGAGTAGATTTGGGGATATTTAGCAACATTCATGATCTTTGAGGTCGTTTTGTTCAATCAAAAACAAGAGCGGCAAAGTTCAGTTTCTGGCGATTAAAATCAATCATAAAATGCCAATACTTTGATGAGTATTGGCTAATCGAATCAGTGATAAACTCTTATGACTAACCCAGAGACAATATAAATATTAGAACGAGTATTCCCCATAATGCCGTAAAGAAGACCATGATGCTTTTGATTGTCTGTATGTTCTGGTCCATGTTTCTCATGTATGATTCCATGACATGATAAGGACTCAAACTGTCTTCATTTTTCTTCAGATTATCAAAAAACGTTTCCCTGATGCTTTCTTTCTGCTCATGGCTATAACTGCGCCACTGCTCCGTGGAGATTTGAAGAGGCAATAAACTCTCCCTGCAATCAGGGCAGTGTACCGTTGTCTGCCGTTCTCCGCCAAAAGCAGACTTACAATTCTTGCATATTAGTATTTCGCTCACACTATTTCCCCCGTGTTCTTTTATGAATCTATATTATCATGAGGAAAAGTCTCAGTAAATAGTGGGCACATTCTGTTTATAGTTCTAGTCCGCTATGTCATTGGAAATGTGCAAAATACTGCGTTAAAAAAATCAAAAAGAATCGACGTCTTAAAAGTGTAAGAAAGAGGGCTTACCGAGTGCATATTAGAGCACTTTTCGATGTGAAATATAATTTAAAGGTTATTTTCCATGAAAAAGAGAAGTTTTATAATTACTTGCACTCTGTTGTTAGTCTAGCTTTAAAAATACGAAAGCTTACATTCATTTTTCTAAAATCAATGGCGATTCACTTTTTGATTACTGGTCTTCCTACCTTGACCGGAACCTTATGAACTCGCCCATAGGATACACCTACTTCGGAATATTTGTTGGTACCCCAACCCCAAAGGGTGTCATCATTTAAGACAATGAGCGTGTGTCCGATGAATGCGGAAAACATCTTCACATCTTCCATGAGCTTTGTAGGGGTAGTCACAAGTTCTTCATGATCCAATCCTAAACAACCTAACTTATTGCCCCAACCCCACAGGGTTCGATTTTTCGAAAGTGCAAACGTACACCAACTCGTGGATTGAACTTCAATAACATCCTTCATGATCATAACGGGGTCTTTAATGGTTGTTTGCGCGGTGTCATTAATTCTATGATATTCATTGTGACCCCATGCCCATAGCACATCTTGGTTATCAATAAAATAGACTGTCCCTGAGTTGTACACCATATCTCTTACCTGATAGTCAATCTCAACTTCAGAAGGTGTTGTGATACAGGTCTTATCGATATCTTTCAGCAAGTATTGAATGACATCCTCTTTCGTTCCAGGATTATCCTTGCTGCCCCACGCCCAAAAGCTGCCGTCTTTTTTCATTGCTATGGCATTTGGGCTTCCCCATGAAACAGCCAAAATAGCAACATCATCCAGTACTTTTGTGAGCACTTTACCGGAAACAAGTGGATCATCAATGGTCTCATCAATAATCTTACATTCATCCCAACCTATGTACCACAAGCTGTCATCGTTCATCAAAACATATGTCAAATATTGTCCATTCGTCCATATTTGTTTGACGTTCTCCACCTCTTTTTTAGGGACATGATCCTCTACATCAAAATGTGAAGAAAAATTCCTGTTTTTTCCCCACTCCCAAAGAGAACCATCCGATTTAAGGGCTAAATACTGTCCAACGTTTGCTTTGAAATCTACAACATCTTCTAACAAAGCACTGTGAACATTTCCAAACTCTTGTCCCCACCCGTTTAGCACATTATTCTGATCAATAAAGTAAGAATTGCTTCCTTCCGCAAGCACAAGTTTTAATGGTGCATCGTACTCAAAAGGAGTAGCCATGAACTGACAACCACTTATTAATAAGATAATGATAACGTCGCCAAAATAGAGCCAGCGCATCGGACATTGAGAGCCACTCTATCGGAAAATGAGAGCCACCCGAAAAATGGATGGCTCAAGGTCGTTAACTAGTCAATTTTGGAACGCATGGATTCACCTTTAAGGATGAGTTGATGTGATT
>DDYT01000048.1 GCA_002348095.1 Erysipelotrichaceae bacterium UBA2227
CAAGCCAGGCCGAAATTTGTGCTAAATCGTCTGTTTTTCCTTTATGATAAATTTCTTCCAGTTCCTCAGTCGCATAGTAACTTGCGTCCATAAACTCCTTTGAAACATTATTCATCATGTTGGTGATTAAAAACGCAGGAAATAAGGTAACTAGGACCATAGCCAAAAGCGCCATAGCTACGATTACTTCTACAAGAGTCATGCCTTTGCGATTTCTCATGTTTCACCACACCTTGTCATGAGTTGTCAACTGTCTGATTAAGTACATTGTAATGCAAATGATAATTACTTACAAGATGCTACTGACTTTAAAGTACCGAAAAAGACCTTAGACATCCCAATCTACGCTCATTATAGCACTAATATTTACGATTATTTAAGTGATATTATCACGGAATCGCTTTTTTTGAGTACTTTGGGGTGCTAAAATAGTGGTGTGTGTTAAAAAAATAACACTGTCCAAACTTTTAACCAATGAATAGAAATCAGGTGAGTTGATGAAAAAAGTATGGGGAGCTGCCGGGATATTAAAACAGGGAGACCGCATTTGTGCACTGCGACGGAAATTCGGTGATTTCGCCGGGTTTTATGAGTTTCCCGGCGGGAAAGTCGAACCGGGCGAAACTGCCGAGCAAGCCGTGATCCGGGAGTGCAAAGAAGAGCTGAATGTGGACGTGAAGATTTTGAATCTTGTCGAAGTCATCGAACACGACTATCCCGGATTTCATCTGAACATGCCCTTATACTTATGTGAAATCGTTGGTGGCGAACTTGCACTATCCGTTCACGACGACCTGATTTGGCTTGACGAATTGAATGTTGAGCAACTCAACTGGATCGAAGCTACGAAAAACTTAGTTCCCAAGATTAAAGAAATTATTCTAAACTTAACGAAAGAAGGTTAAATCATGAAAAGAAAAATCGTAATCGTCGGCGGCGTTGCCGGTGGGGCAACAGCAGCCGCAAAACTTCGCCGCTTAAGTGAGCAGGATGAAATCATCATCTTCGAAAAGGACGAGTATATCTCCTTTGCTAACTGCGGACTTCCCTATTACATCGGAGAAGTGATTACGGACCGAAACAAACTGCTCGTACAAACCGTTGAGGGTATGAGCAAACGCTTCAACCTCGATATCCGCAATATGACCGAGGTTCTGAAGATCGACCGCGAGAAAAAAGAGGTGCTCGTTAAAAAATCAACCGGTGTAGAATACACGGAAAGCTACGATATTCTTATTTTATCTCCAGGCGCATCCCCCATCGTACCGCCGATTCCCGGATTAAAAGAATCCAACAACGTCTTCATTTTACGCAACATCCCGCATACCGATGCGATCTATAACTTTATTAAGCAAAAACAACCGAAAACTGCAACCGTGATCGGCGGCGGTTTCATAGGGGTCGAAATGGCCGAAAACCTGCGCGAACGCGGACTTTCGGTTACATTGATCGATATGGCTGATCAGGTATTAGCACCGGTCGATTACGAAATGGCCCAAATCGTTCATGAAGAACTGACCCGACATGGTGTACGGCTGATATTGAAAGACGGCGTCAAATCTTTCTTGGACAATGGTAAGTATGTTGAAACGGCCAGCGGTTTACATATTCAGTCGGATTTGATTATCCTGGCCATCGGCGTATCCGCCGAAACAAGGTTAGCTAAAGAGGCCGGACTGAGCGTTGGTGACTTACGTGCCATCGTCGTAGATGAACAAATGCGCACCAGCGACCCCAACATTTATGCCTTAGGCGATGCCATTGAAGTTCAGTCACGGGTCAACGGTGCACAAACCAAGATCCCTTTGGCATGGCCCGCCAACCGACAAGGGGTTGTCGTGGCCAATGCCATTCACGGCATCGAAGACAAATATCCCGGATCCTTGGGAACGGCTGTCGCCAAAGTCTTTGATCTGACCGTCGCATCTACCGGATTTAACGAAAAGTTATGTAAGTTCTTCGGATTGGACTATAAAACAGTTCACGTTAACCGAAACAATCACGCTTCCTACTATCCGGGAGCGACCTCGATGATATTGAAGCTGATTTTCTCTGCTGAAGATGGCACTATCTACGGAGCTCAGGCTATCGGTCAGGAAGGCACCGAAAAGCGCATTGATGTTATCGCAACGGCCATGACCGGAAAACTGAAAGTCCGCGACCTGCCGGATTTAGAACTGTCCTACGCACCACNNCCCCAAAGATCCGGTCAATATTCTGGGCTATGTGGCCCTGCATGTACTGGAAAATGAAATTCCTTCCGTGCAATGGCATCAGATCGACGATATCGTCAAATCCGGCGGCTATCTGCTCGATGTCCGTACACCGTTGGAATTCGACTTGGGACATATTCCTGGTTCGGTCAATCTGGAACTTGATGAACTGAGAAACAACCTAGGAAAATTACCTTCGAAAAACACTCCGATATACGTGACCTGTCAAGTCGGTCATCGCGGCTACCTGGCCGTGCGAATCTTGCAGGAAAACGGCTTTAAGGAAGTATACAATGTGGATGGCGGATATCGTCTTTACGAAGTTGCCACTCATGATTTCAATAATCCGACAGGCATTACCGGTTCAGCTGAAGCTCAGCATGTCGATGAACAAGTCATCACTGCTCTGCCTGACACCAAACTGGAAGTCATCACGGTCGATGCATGCGGCTTACAGTGTCCGGGACCGATTCTGGAAACCTATAAAGCCATGGAAAAAATGGTACCCAATCAGATGCTTCGCATCGAAGCCAGCGACTTCGGATTCTACTCGGATATAAGCAAATGGGCCGAAAAGACCGGAAATACCGTCGTCGATCTGAAAATGGAAGGCAAGAAAGTATTGGCTACCTTAAAGAAAGGCCAGGAAAAACCTGCGTCAACACTCAGTGCTTCAAGAGAGAATGCGACCATCGTCCTGTTCTCCGGCGAGTTAGATAAAGCGTTGGCCGCCATGGTCATTGCTAACGGAGCGGCTTCAATGGGCAAAAAAGTCAGTATTTTCTGTACGTTCTGGGGATTGAATGCCTTGCGCAAAGATCAGTCCGTCAAAGTCGAAAAAACCTTAGTTGAAAGTATGTTTGGCATGATGATGCCTAGGGGAGCCGAGAAACTGCCTCTGTCGAAAATGCAGATGGGCGGAGCCGGGAAAGCCATGATGACCAAGGTCATGAAAGACAAAAACGTTGATTCACTGCCAAGCCTGATGAAACAGGCTAAGGAACTGGGAGTTGCCTTTATCGCCTGTACGATGAGCATGGATGTCATGGGCATCAAAAAAGAAGAACTGATCGATGGCATCGAGTTTGGCGGAGTAGCTACCTACCTGGCCGAAAGTGAAGATGCCGGTCTGACCCTGTTTATCTGAACAAAGCAAAGGAATCCGCTCTCCGGATTCCTTTGTTTTTATTTGGTTTTGATCGGCACAAGGTAATCCATCTGCTCGTAGCCCAATATCTGACTGGCCTGTGGCGCCGTTGTGACCGTACCCATGATTTTGCGTGAGGGATCTTCCTCAAATCCTTTCACAAAGATAAAATTTCTGATGGCTTGCATCAATTCCGACGAGTCTGCTCCATCGATTTCCGTCGCCACCGCATACAGTCCGCCCTTAAAATCAACGATTGAGAAACCGTCAGGAACGTTCATCCCCTCTGAATGCATGTAGTACCAGATAAATCCCCCCTGCTCATCGTCATACCACAGGAAATCCTTTGGATACAACGGACGCTCAAATTCACTGAACCACTCATTAAACTTCTCCAGTTTTCCATCCCCAAACATCCCGCATGACGATGAAACCATCTTGCCCTCAGGCATTAAATACAAACGTACATTTTCCATGCTGTGTCCCCTTATTGATATTTTCATCCAAATTATAGAATAATTCTCGAGTAATAGAAGAGCGAATTTTCTTAATGATACCAAATACTGACATTGTCTGGATTGAACTTTGATTGTGAAAGGGTTAGAATTGCAAGTAAGAAGATATTGCAGAATCTGATTAACATAAAGCTCAGGCTTAGGGGTATGTTATGAAAAACAACAAAGGATTCACGTTAATGGAAGTTTTAGTCGTCATCATGATCATCGCCATACTTGTGGCAATCGTTATTCCGAATCTCAACAGTATTTTTCGTTATGCCAATGAGAAACTCGATTATGCAAAACTTCGCAATCTCAATCTCGCCACTTCGATTTACCGTACTGAAAAGGGAACCGAAGGCACGGATATCTTCGAAGGTATCAACTCTGATTTACTACGTATGAATAAGTTGGTTGACGAAGGATATTTGGATGAAATACTTATACCGAATCTGATCGAACATGAGTTTGTTTGGAACATTTCTGATCAAGTGTGGGAGATTGAAGTCAATGACTAGAAATATCACTGAGAAATACAAAAAAATCATCGAACAGATGACCAATGAAGAAAAAGCATCCTTGGGCAGCGGTGCTGACTTTTGGCGTACCCACCCCATTGACCGGCTGAACATCCCATCGATCACGATGGCCGACGGTCCTCACGGTCTGCGCAAACAAAAGGAAAAAGGCGATCACATCGGCATCAACCAGAGCCATCCGGCTACCTGCTTTCCCACCGCCGCAACGATCGCCAGCAGTTGGGATCGCGATCTGATGAGAAAAATGGGAGAAGCACTTGCGAAAGAATGTCACAGCCAAAACGTATCCGTGCTGTTGGGTCCGGGCATCAATATAAAACGCTCGCCGCTATGCGGCCGTAATTTCGAGTATTTCTCAGAAGATCCTTTTCTGACCGGTGAATTGGCCGGTGCACTGGTATCTGAAATCGAGAAGAACGGTATCGGTACTTCGTTGAAACATTTTGCCGTAAACAATCAGGAATACAATCGGATGGTCAGCGATTCCATTATCGATCCACGGGCATACCGCGAAATATACCTGAGTGCCTTTGAATCCGTTGTTAAAAAAGCCAAACCCGCCACGATTATGGCAGCCTACAATAAAGTCAATGGGACATACTGTTGTGAAAATTCCTTTTTACTAAATGAAGTATTACGAGATCAATGGGGCTTTGAGGGAGTCGTTGTATCCGACTGGGGTGCTACCAACGATCGGGTAAAAAGCCACATTGCCGGGATGGATTTGGAAATGCCGGGAAAATCGAAAGACAACGATAAGTCAGTTGCGAATGCTCTAAATCAAGGCAGGCTCAACCCAAAAGTCATCAATGCATCGATTGAGCGACTGTTGAACCTGATTGAATCGCATCCGACAAACGGACATCCGATTGATGAGGAGAAGCATCATGGTCTGGCACGCGACATCGCCGCATCTTCTTTTGTGCTGTTGAAGAATAATCATGTTTTACCCTTGTTGGTGAATGAACCGATCTTAGTCGTCGGAGCAATGGCCAAAACCCCCCGCTATCAGGGATCCGGATCTTCTTTGATCACACCGACGAAACTTCCCTCTCTGATCGATGTACTTCAGAAGGAAAACATTTCCTTCACCTATGTTGAAGGTTATGATAAAGATGAAATCAATGATTCTTTGGTGAATGAAGCTGTGCGAATGGCACCTTCCTTTTCCACGGTGCTCCTGATGGCCGGGTTACCCGAAACCTATGAATCCGAAGGGTTTGACCGTTCGCATTTGGATATGCCCGCAAGTCACAATCATCTGATATCCCAGCTGTCCAAAGTGCATGATCGGGTGGTCGTCGTACTCTCGGCCGGATCGCCCGTCACCATGCCATGGTTGGATTATATCAGTGCACTGCTTCACACCTATCTGGGCGGACAGGCCGGAAGTGAATCTATCGTCGATGTGTTATTCGGCAAAGTCAATCCCAGCGGAAAACTTGCGGAAAGCTATCCGAAATCCATTCAAGATACTCCCAGTTACACTACCTTTGCGCAGCAAGGACGCAATGCTTTATATAAAGAAAGCATTTATGTCGGATATCGTTATTATGATACTTATAATGTTGATACACTCTTCCCCTTTGGCTATGGGTTGAGTTATACGACCTTCAGTTATCACAATCTTCATATCGAAGGAGAGTTCCCGAATCTGACCGTAACATTTACCGTTGAGAATACCGGAAAGGTTTTCGGCAGTGAAATCGCTCAGTTGTACATCCATCACAAAAATCCGCAGATTTTTAAAGCCAAACGGGAACTTAAGGGATTTGATAAAGTACACTTGAATCCAGGTCATAAAGAGACTGTAACCATACTGCTCGATGCACGCAGCTTCAGCTATTTCAATACGGACATCAATGACTGGGTCATTGAAAACGGCGACTATGAAATCCAGGTTAGTGCATCTTTAATAGACATCCACCTGAAAAAGACGGTCAGTTATAATCAGAATACCGTCGATGTACCGGTAAACTTCCTGTCGGAATTTGTTTCAGATTATTATGATCGCTCTCACCCGATTTCCATCAGCGACGGAAACTTCACTCAGCTGACCGGCATTACGATTCCCTACCCCTTCAGAAAACCTCATGAACCTTATACGTTCAACTCCACACTGACCGAACTTTCAGAAACCTGGATCGGAAGGACGTATGCATCCATAGCACTCAAGCAGTCTATAAAAGTATTGCCCTCCGCCCGAAGCGATGAGAAAATCATGAAGATGGTAGAGAGAGGCGTCATGGAATCCCCCTTGCGCTCACTGATGGCATTGAGTGACGGAGCACTGCCCTCCTATATTGTAAAACTATTGTTGAGAATCGCAAACTTTTCAATAAAAAACACTCGATGAGTGTTTTTTCTTATAGATCATCTTGAGCGTTATCGCCCGCAACCTTTACTTTGACAGTACCTTCCATGGAACTGAGCTTTGTGAGTAACTTATAGTACTTCTCCATATTCTTCTGTCTCGGACTGACCATCAGTAAGATATAATGTATTTTCGAGTCCTCGACCACATCACTTCCGACATACTGAACATCTTCGACAAAAATATCCTGTTGAAGGGCCATACTTCGATAAATATCCAAATCCGGATTTTTGGTCTGGATAAACAAGCGCTTAGTCTCCACGCGGTTGACCCACTCGCTTTCCAAACGGGTCGCAAACCGCAACAACACATAAACCAACATAGTCGCCAGAACGGCTCCGTAATAAAAGCCGATCCCACAGGCAATCCCGATCGTACCGACGCCCCAAAGACTGGCCGCTGTCGTCAGTCCCTTAACCGAACCTCTGCCCTGAATGATCGTTCCGGCACCCAAGAAACCGATCCCGCTGATAATCTGTGCACCCAGACGCGCCGGATCCGGGGCAGCACCCAACGGTAAATAATGAAAGAAAATATACTCGGATGTAAGCATGACCAATGCCGAAGCCGTACCGACCAATGCATGGGTACGAAGTCCGGCGGCCCGGCTTTTACTGGCACGCTCAAAACCGATCAGACCGGAAAGAATCATCGCCAATACCAAACGAGCTGCCTGTTCTAAATAAATCTCCATACCTTCACCTTACTTTCTAAAAGCCCCGGCTTTAAAGACCGTTCTGTCCAACGGCAACCGCATCGTTGCATGACGATCGGGACTTTTCAATGCTACATTGGGTGTCCCGATTGCCAACACATGATACGGAAACCAAGAGTCCGGCAGATTAAACATTGATTTCAATCGTTGGGGCCGGAAATAATCCACCCAAACCGCACCCAATCCGACATCCGCACACGCCAGCATCATATGTGTCATCACGACCGCAGTATCGATCGGGCCGGTATCAAAACCGTCAAATGAACGCTTCCACGTAGCATTATGATCTGCACAAATCACCAAGGCCAACGGCGCACCGTAAATCTGGGCGATCTCACTAAGCTGTCGCAAATCCTCTTTTTCATCAACGATCAAAATCCGCTGACTTTGAGAATTCGCTGCGGTCGGCGCAACCCGACCGGCTTCCAAAATAACGGAAAGCAACGCCGGATCAACCGGATCTTTGGTAAACGAACGGATCGAGCAGCGCTTTTTTGCCAGTTCGAGAAATGTCATCATCTTCACTCCTTACTAAAATATCTACTTTGAGTTTATCATATTTACACGCAAAATGCACAAGAACCTCTAACGAACCATGACTCACTTGCAATTGATCGCACTTTTCTATATGATAGTTGAGCGGAGGCGAAATGTATGGATAAAAAGCTGAATCTGACCAGTCTTGCCTGGCCGATTTTTATAGAAATCGCCTTATTTATGATCATGGGAAACATCGATGTGATCATGCTTTCGCGTTTCAGTCAAAACGCGGTCGCTGCGGTCGGAAATGCCAATCAGATCCTCTCACTGACCGGCCTGATTTTCAGTGTGATCACAGCGGCTACCGGTATTCTATTTGCCCAGTATCTTGGTGCTAAAAATCATGATCAGCTCAATGTTTTGGCATCGACCTCCCTGGCCGGAAACCTTGTATTCTCCGTTTTCATCAGTGCCATCATCCTGATGTTCGCTCGCAGCTTACTATTATTGATTAATGTCCCGTTGGACCTGGTTGATCTGGCCGCCGAGTACATGATGATCGTCGGGGGACTTATCTTTATTTTCTCACTGAGCATGACCTTGACCTCCGTCATCAAAAGTTCGGGCAATACCAAGCCGGTCATGTTTATGGCCTTACTGATGAACATTCTCAATGTCATCGGAAACTACATTTTTCTCTTCGGACCTTTCGGACTGCCGATTTTAGGAGTTCGCGGTGTGGCCATATCTACCGCTTTCGCCCGAACTGTCGCCTTCGTCTTTTACTTCATTTATGTCAAAAGGGTTCTCCATATACACATTTCCTTCAAGCACCTGATCCCCTTTCCTAAAGAACTCATTAAGAAGATGTTGCACATCGGGATCCCCAGTGCCCTGGAACCAATGTCCTACCAAATGTCCCAAGTCGTGATTTTCAGCATCATCAATACCCTGGGCATCTGGGTCATCAATACCCGCATGTACGTACAGACCATGGTCATGTTTGTCTATTTGGCCGTACTTGCAATATCTCAGGCTTCCCAAATCATGGTTGGACATATGATTGGTGCCAATCGGGAAGATGAGGTCAAAAAAGTCGTGTTCAGAAATCTTCGGATTTCGTTGTATATCACTCTGTTTATGTCTGTGATGTTAGCCTTGTTCAATCGCTATATTATCACTATATTCACGGATGACCCCAGAATCATCGAGCTTGCGGCCGTGATCTTTATCATCGATATCTTCGTGGAAATCGGCCGTGTGTTCAATCTGGTACTGATCAGCAGCGCCAAGGCTGCCGGGGATGTCCGATATCCCGCATACATCGGAATTGCGTCGATGTGGATCGTCTGTGTCGGTCTGTCCTTCTTGCTGGTCCGATGGCTGGGATGGGGTTTGGCGGGCATTTGGATCGCCTTTGCTGCTGATGAAGCCATCCGCTCACTGTTAATGGTCCGCCGCTGGCAAAGCGACCGTTGGAAAGGACGAAAGTTCGTATAAAAAGTCGCTCGCGCGACTTTTCTTTAGAACTGATATTTGTCTTTGGTAAACAATTCGATCGCCGCATTGACGACCTCGGTATCATAAAGTACGCCTTGTTTCTCCTTGATTTCAAACAGAGCTGAATCCAACCCTAACGCCGGACGATACGGACGATGCGAAGAAATCGACTCGATGACATCCGCCACACAAAGGATCTTTGCTTCGATCATGATATCATCCCCCTTGATACCATACGGATAGCCGCTGCCATTGACTTTTTCGTGGTGCTGAAGCACGATATCCGCGATCGGCCAGGGAAAATCGATTTTTTTTAAAATCTGATATCCCAAGGACGGATGTGTCTTGATTAGCGAATACTCGATTTCGGTCAGGCGACCGGGTTTGTTTAGAATTTGAGCCGGAATATAGAATTTACCTAAATCATGCAATAAAGATGCTAAGTATACCGAATGCTCGACATCATACCCCAAGTTCAGTTTTCTTGCGATCGCTTTGGCCAGTTCTCCGGTGCGGCTCTGATGTCCGGAGGTGTAGGGATCGGAAATCTCAACGATCGAAGAGAAAGCTTCTACCGTCTGCATAAAGATTTTTTCCATTTGGTGAATGTCACTTAGTGCCCGGTCTTCCTTGATTTTGCGCGCTAATACCAACGCAAAAACATCGCATGTTTGTTGGATCTGATCGAACACTTCCTTTACCAACTTATTCTCCGCTNNCCGTCCAATAGAATCCTGCCAATCCAAGAAGCTTACCTTCATTTCTTAATCCCATGACCAACTGATAAACAACGTCTTCCGAAAAAACTTCCACAGGTTTATCATTGATAAAAAAGTGATCCTCCATCGCTGCGATATCGATATTTTCAAAAATCGGAAACGGCCTTTTCCCTTCCGTCCGCATCCAAAGAAACCGGAACTTCTCTTTATCCACATAATCAATATTGATTTGCGTAGCATTGAGACACTGCCCCATCGTTATCAGACTGTCATCCATGACGCGATTAAGTTCAACATACGATGCGCTCAGCAAATCCCTTTTGATTCGCTCGCAGATTTGGTTCATTTTCTCACCCATTTCACAACCTTTACCCTTATTTTAAAGGGTAACCTCATTTTGTGCAATAACAAAGGGGACATGCCCCCTAAGTTAAGATATTTAAACTATCCAAGACAAAGCCATCTTTTTCAAAAAGATCCAAACAGGCCTGTACAACTCGACTGTCAAAAAGAACTCCTTTGTTTCTGCGTATCTCATATAAAGCAGCATTCAAGCCCAAAGCTGCCCGATACGGACGATGCGAAGACATCGATTCCACAACATCCGCAACTGCCAGTATACGTGCTTCCATAAGAATTTCATTACCAATCAACCCATAAGGATATCCAGAACCGTCGATACGCTCATGATGCTGAATTACAATATCCGCAATCGGCCATGGAAAATCGATTTTTTTAAGCACTTGATAACCCAGGTTCGGATGTGTCTTGATCAATGAAAATTCAATTTCTGATAGTTTACCGGGTTTATTAAGGATTTGTGATGGAATATAAAATTTCCCCAGATCATGAAGAAGTGAAGCATATCTCAACGATTTTTCAATATCGCCACTTAATCCAAGTTTCTTGGCAATCGCAATGGAAAGACGGGCTGTACGATCCTGATGCCCCGATGTATACGGATCACTGATTTCAACGATTGACGCGAATGCTTCAATTGTCTGGTTCAATATCAACTCATTTCGATCCAGAGTTTCCATTAATAACTTCTCGTTTTTCATACGAACAAGTGCTGCGGAATAAACTTCTGCCAACACCGAAATCATATCAATTTCATCTTTCCAACGCTTATGCGAATTCACGGAATCAAATCCCAAAAATCCGATCAGTTCACCCTCATAAATCAAAGGTACAATCAGTAAGGACAAGATGCCCTGCATTTGCAAGATATCACGTTCGGCTTTTTGTTCTTCTGTCATCGCATTGACATCAAAAATATTGATGATCTGATCTTTCCGCATAAGATCAATCGACCACTCAAAAACCGAACTGTCAAGATTTTGTAACATGTCGATGGCAGGCTCAATATCCTCATTGCACCATTCATAGATATTGCTTAGCAATGTTCGGTCCTCGTTAAAAATAAAAATATAGGAGCGATCCACTTGTGTTGTCTGACCAATCAACGCCAAACTCTCATTGATTTTGTCAGAAAGATTGTCTATTTTTGCGCGCAGAAAAGACCGGGCAATCGAGGACACAACATTTTGAATACGTGTCATTTGCGTGACAGCAGAACTAAGCTGATGAAACGTCCCTTTGACAGTTTTTATAATATGTTCGACGGAGTTTGGATCAGCTGCGAACCCCATTCCCGCCACCATCATGGGTGTGAGGTTGTGATTGGTTACCCGATAGCCCATAAACTCGCCGTTTTGTGTAAACAAAGGAACTCCATTGGAGATAAAGGTATATGATTTACCGTCTTTTGTACGTACGACATTCTGCAATCCAAAGAATTTTGTGCGATTGTTATAAAAGAGTAAAAAGCGCTCCATCATGGATTTGGCATTCTCTTCATTCATGAAAGCCACACGCTTATGTCCGATCATTTCTGACAACGAATAGCCTAATAATTTCGACGTTCCCGGAGAAATATACTGGAAGTAGCCATTGCGATCCGTAACGACCATAAAATCAAAACCTTCCCCTAAGTCCTTGATTTCATCTTTGTAAGCATCATTTTCCAAATCTTCCTGAGTAAAATCACGCTCATCCAGAAATATTCGTGTCATTACGCCCATGACCTTATTTTTATCAGTCTTCAAAAATCGTTTAAACAAAAAATGATCCCTTTTAGTGCCAATGGTTACTTCATGTCGAACGTAGGAAGGTTTCTGCGTATTTATGACTATATGATGATACTGAGCGAGCTCTTCAGTACAATCATCAATAAACAAGTCACAAATCTTGGTCTGTTTATTTAGATCGATGTCAAACACTTGGTGAAACGCCTTGTTTGCATCAATAATGTTCCCCTTTGTGTCGCACAAGAAACTGACAATGCGATCATTATTTTCATCGTTTCTGTTCATAATGTATCCCATTTCTAAAAAACGTATTGAATGTATTTTAACACTTTACGTGTAAATAACAATACTTATTATCAACAAATTTTACATTTCATTTTTTGCCATGAAATCCCTCTTTATTGATGACACTGCATGACAAAAAAAGGGCTATTGCCCTTTCTCCTGTATGACCACGGATAACCGCGGGATGATTTGTTTTTTGCGTGAAACGACATGTTCGATAAGGATATCTTCCCCATTGATAAGCGTCGGATATGCTTCTTCCACGATCCACTTATGCTTACCGGCATAGTACATGACCGAACCGTTTTTCTCAATGCTCGTAAAGATCATCAACAGTAAATCAAGTTTCTTCTCGACGCAGTAATTCTCCATTGTAAGAAGCAGTTGCTCTTTGATATCTTTTACCTCATCCAAGAAATACAGATTCATCTGACCAAGCATCAGCTTCATGTTGGAAATCGAATATTCCTTCAAGTCATGTTCAATGATCGAAGTAAGATCACGGTCTTTCAGACTGGAACCCATCGAGAACAGCTCTTGGGCAAACGCTTCAGTATCGATATTCGCCTTTTCAGCCAAACGCTTCGCCAAAGCCTTATCGATCGAAGTCGTCGTCGGCGAGTTAAAGTTCAGCGTGTCCGAAATGATCGCACCCAGTAACAGCCCGGCCATTTTCTGATCGATTTCAACACCGCTTTCCTCATACATCAAGCCTACGATCGTCGAAGTCGAACCGACCAGCTGATTACGGAACATGATTGGTTTGCTGGTCTGGATGCCGCCGATCCGATGATGATCGATGATTTCCATGATTTCCGCCATCTCGACATTTTCGACACTTTGCGAAGACTCGTTGTGATCCATTAAAATCAGACTTTTATTTCTACTGTTCAATAAGTGATAGCGGGATACCAAACCGAAGACCCGCTTCTTATCATCCACCACCGGATAAGAACGGAAGCGCGACTTAACGATTTTCTTACTCACATTATCCACATATTCCAGTTTATTGAACGAAATCGGATCGACCGTCATAACGTATTTGATTGGTGAAGAATAGAACAAGTAACGCGAGGTATTCAAGGTCCCGTGACCCGAAATAATGACCGCACACCCTTTTTCGCGGGCCTTCATCACCACGACACTGGCTACCGTATTGGCCCAGACGACGATCAGACAGCCGGCACCTTTTTCGATCGCCTCGATTTGCGCAGCCGTATCATTTCCGACAATGACAATACGGTCATTAAGTTCATAGTTATCCAGTTTATTGGCCGCAATCGCTACGATCGACACCTTGCCGTTGCACCGCCACTGATCCGGAGTATAAATCAGTTTGCCCTTGATCGTTTTTGCAATGTATTCGATCGGCGTGTTTTGTAACAGCTCGATGCTTTTGGCCGTATCTCCCATCGCCACCCGTGAAATATTGGAATTGGTGATCATTCCCAAGAGCTGACCCTTATCATTGACCACGGTCAGAGCCTGCTTGTTCTGTTGCTCCAAAAGGTTATACGCTTCCAGGATCGTCGTTTCCGGCGACACCGAAACCGCCTCATCCATCTCGATTTCATGCAGCTGACTGCGCGCATCATCCAAGTACATCGGCTTACTGAAACCAAACTTCTTCAGCAAATATTCCGTCTCTAAATTAATATCTCCCAGTCGGCAGGCAATCGCATTTACACCCAGTTTCTGTTTTAACTCTGCATATCCGATTGCTGAACAAATGGAGTCGGAATCCGGATGCTTGTGCCCGGTAACATAAACGACATCATTGGTCTCCATCATTCTTGACATAACATCACTCCTCACCTATGACTCTATTGTAAGCGATAGTCTGAAATTTTTCATCAACAAAAACATGAATGTCAGATTTACTAAATTATCGGACTAAAAAGGAAATGGTTGCTTGCCATTTCCAAAGGTTTATTCTTTTACTGCGTTCGCAGCGATGTGCATGACATCCCAAGTTGAAGCAAAGGGTGGTGCGTAACCGAAGTCCAACGCACCAAACTCACTTGCCGTCATTTTGGCAGTGATTGCCACGACAAACGGATCGACACGCAAGGCCGTTCCCGGTGCACCAATTAATTGCGCACCGACGATGACTTTTGACTGTTTATCGACGGTCAGCTTGATCGTCACTTTACCATGACCCGGATAATAATGCGCATGATTGCCGGCGGTCACGGTGACATGTTCCAGCTCACCTTCATAATCCGCGGCTTCGGATTCACCGATACCCGTTTTAGCCAACTCCAAATCCATGACTTTGATCATGGCACTGCCCAACGCCTGCGTGTAGGATTTATTACTTCCCGCGATGATTTCCGCTATCAGTTTGCCCTGTTTGTTCGCATTGGTCGCTAACGGGATATATTTCATCTTTCCGGTCACACGATGATTGACCGTCGCACAGTCCCCTGCCGCAAACACATCCTGAAGATTGGTTCGCATCTGATCATCGATCACGATCGCACCGTTTCCGATCATTTCAATCCCCGAATCCTTCAAAAATGCCGTATTCGGTCTCACCCCGACCGCAAACACGGCCATCTGCGCAAGTACACTCCCCTTATCGGTCAATACCGACAGATTACTGCCCTCGCGTCTGATTTCCGTGACGGTTTCATTTAGCCGCAAATCCACATCGTTGTTACCAAGATAGTCAGCCACCTGCTCACTGAACTCACGGTCAAACAATGTCAGCACCCGATCCAACCGTTCGATCACAGTTACTTTCTTATTCTGATGAACAAAGGCTTCGACTAACTCCATACCGATATATCCGCCGCCCACAATAACCACGGAAGATACTTGGGCTAGCGCTTCGCGCATTGCCATAGCATCTTGAAGGGTTTTTAACACAAATACACCCGGCAAATCTTTACCTGAGATCGGCGGTACGATCGGTGATGCTCCGGTGGTGATGATCAGATAGTCATAACTTTCCTGCAAGACACCGGCTTCATTTTCCACATCGACGGTCTTGTTTTTTGCGTCCAAACCGATGACGGTATGTCCCAAACGGACATCGATCCCCGATTTGCGAAACTGCTCTACGGTACGGATACGCAATTTGTTTATATCCGCATTCTCTCCGGAAACATAATAGGGAAGTCCGCATCCGGCATACGATACTTCCTGCGTTTTTTCAAACACGATGATTTGAGCCTCGGGCATCTCCCGACTCAGCTTTGCGGCTGCGCTCATTCCAGCCGCAACACCCCCGACAATAACGATTTTCATTGATATTCACCTCATTTCTATTGTATCAAATACAAAATGCCTTTGCGCAGTTATTGACTAGTCGTTGGTTTGATGTGACAATGATTAAAACGGAGAACGACGATGGAACTGCAACAACTTTTATCTGAAATTAAAAATTTTTGTGAAGATAGGGACTGGGATCAGTATCATAATCCCAAAGATCTGGCCATTGGGATTTCGACCGAAGCGGCCGAACTTCTGGATTTATTCCGATTTAAAAACGGAGAAGAAATCACACAGACGATGTTTGAAAAACGTGAACACATCGAAGATGAACTGGCGGATGTGCTGTTTTTCGTTTTACGATTCGCCCAGATGAACGATATCGACATAAAAGTCGCCCTTGAAAACAAACTGAAAAAAAATGCTATGAAATATCCGGCAGATAAGGTCAAGGGAATCAATAAAAAATACAATGAGTACTAAAAAGAAGGCATCAGCCTTCTTTTTCACCGATAAATTTTGCGTGAATGATGATCCGACCGTTCTCGATCGAGTAATCACAGGAAACCAATGTCAGAATTTGTGTGACATCACTGAGATCGGTATTGATCCGATATAAGGAACGTCCCCTGTATAACTGAACCATATCGGAGAGGTTCTCTTTATTGGCCGGCACCGTCATGCCTGATACACGTGCCTCAGCAACATAGACCGAGAAAATCTCATACTGACGGATTCCGCTTAAAGTGCGGATCTCAATGATTTCCCTGCCGGCCAAGTAGTTCGAGCGTTTGTACTTATCTAAAAACCCGAACATCGCCGTATTTTTCATGGCATGGCCATACACCATGACGTGTTTATCCGAAAAGTCCTTTGCGTTGCGGTAATCCATAAAAATCGCTCCGTATTTACTGCGCTCTTTATAGAAATTACGCGTCAGATAGTAACTGTTATTGTTCCCTCTGACCATCGGATAGTCGATTTCCGTATCGGCAATCGAAATCCATCCGATATAATCCTTATTGATATCCAAAAACTGCTTGTTAAATTCGGCATAATAGTCCTGCACTTCATCCGTGGAAGATACCGGTGGGACAAAGGTGTTGCTTATCTCAACAAGTTCTTGTTTCTGTTCTTTAAACTGAGTAAACTCCCAATATTCAAAACCTAAAACACCGACCGAAACCAAGATCAGCACTATTGCGAAAACTCGCACGATTTTTCTTATGTTCATCAAAGCACCTCGCTTCTACGGCAAAAACAGCCATCCGCCCATCGCGGCATCCATCCATTCGCTCTCAGGCAGAATATTATACTGGATACCCGCCAGATTGACGCGAACGGTTACTGTTCGGGTAATCAACGGGATGTCGGGATTATACATGGCTGAGGCAAATGCCTGAGACAGCAACGGATCTTTCAATATATCTTCGACCGTATCGGTTGACAGCTGATATTCTTGTTTGATCCGTCGGAAAACTTCTGATACGTCCCGGTTGGTAATCCAGCAATTAACCATATAATACCCCTGAAACCGTTGGTAATCAATCACTTCGACCGTAAGATTTCGCGCAATCGCTTCTTCGATCGACTGATTGCCCACGGTAAATATTGCCATCAGCTGAAGGTAATCATTTTGCGAAAAGTAATTCCTGGCGACTGCGTGATCCTTTTTCGCCAACGATTCGATGCCTGTGACTACGGCAACGTCGACTTTCTCCCAGTTTTGCCATGCGAAAATCCCTAAGCCACCGGCCGACATTACGATAACGATTGCCCACAAATACCACTTTCTCATCAGTTTCACCCAATCACCATCCGCCATTCAATGTCACATTACTAAAGAATCTCTGCCAAAGCTACAGAACATTGTGTCAATCGCTCGATGACACGGTCACACCATAAATCGAATTCCGGCTCACTGATTTGAAGTTTCGGATTACTTTCCACATGATCCAAATACTTACGTATGCCTTGAGCCAACGAAACCGTTGATGATACCTCACCGATTACGGACTTGATTTTCGAATTATCAAATATTACAGAATATTGCTTATCCCCGACGATCGAAGTGACAAAGTCATAGGTCTGACTTAATGCCAGCACCGACGAAGGAATATATACCGGTCGAAGACTCACATTATAATAATCCGCAATCGTCTGATATATATAATTCCAGCTTTGTGACTCCTCGCTGGTCAGCTGATATACTTCGCCAAAGGTCTCGGGCTTTAAAAACAGCTTGGTAATGCTGAGCGCAAAATCAATGCTGTGCATGCTTGCCCACACCGAAGTACCGTCTCCGTGAATCAGAACTTTCTTACCGCGCTTGATTCGGGAGATGACCGGGTAAATATCTTTTCCTTTGACACTTACCGGAATGCGGGTTTCATCGTAAGTTTGTGACGGTCGAACGATCGTGACCGGAAAACCTTGTTTTTGATATGCTTCAAAAAAACGCTGTTCTGCAGCCTGTTTATTTCTGCCATACAGACTGAACGGATTATTCTGTTCGGTGTTCTCATCAAACACGACACGCCCTTCCCGATTGTAGGTTGCGACTGTACTGATAAAAATGAAATGGCTCGTCTTCTTAGTAAACAGTTGGATCGTTTTCTCCGCCTGATGCGGATCAAAGATGACAAAATGAAGAACGACATCAAAGAATCTCTCTTTCAGCACTTCGCTCATCCGTGCGCTGTCAAAGGCATCACCTATCAGAATTTCTGCTCCGGATGGCAAGTTTTCATTATTACGACCGCGATTGATGACCGTCAGTCGGACCTTGGGATCCGATGCCAATAACTTACAGAGATTTGTACTGATGGTACCTGTACCACCGATTACACATATTTTCATAACAAACACCTCGGTATCATTATACGATAATCCGGCAGTTTGCGCACAGGATGCGATTAAAAAACCGGGTTTTCCCGGTCATGTTCTTAACTTATGATACGATTTTCGCCTTCCGCAATCGATTTCTTCATGATTTTCTGTAATCTTTCCATCAGTGTATCAAAGTCCTCTTGCGGTGAACGCTGCAAGACCGCGAAGTTTGCGGGTAGCTTGATCTTCGGAAAGAACTCCTTGACCGCTATGATGCTCAATAAACGCTGAGCTACATAAACAGCCTGATGAAGTTTGATTTCGGGCATAAAAATGATAAATTCTCCATCACTCCAACGCCCCAGAACATCGACCAAACGTAAATCCGTGCGTACCATGGTGACCAACTGCTCCATCACTTGCTCACCCTTTTCCTGACCGTATACAGCAAATACTTCTTTGATATCAGACAAGGAGAAGATAATAAGCGAAAACGGTGTTTCATAGCGGTCACTGCGCGCAATCTCCGTCCGGATCAGTTCTTCCAGTTTGCGATGGGTCACAGCTCCGGTCGATTGATCTTCAATTGCCCTCTGATGGATTTCCTCTTGGATTTTCACCAGTTCTTCGGCTTTCAGTTTTAAATCATTCTCATACTGATCGATCAGACGATTGTATACCGAAAATACAGCACTGACAAACAACAGACCGATGGCTATGATGCTGTAATTGCTTACAGTTATGACGATAGGCGGAAGTTTATCCGCTATTGATCCTGCAGTTTCCGCATTGAGCACATAGATAAATCCCGCAATATTGATAATCGCAAAAAGCCATTGGAAGACTCTGAGTTTTCGATCGATCGTTACCCAAGGCAGAAGTGCCAGCAATATAAAGAAATAATGGAATCCTACCTCTTTGCCTAAAAACAGCCAGACACTGACAAACAGCGCAGGTCCTGCAATCAGATTGAACAATATGGCAGCTACATTGACGCTCTTTCTTACAATGAAAACAGCCGTGATAAGTAAAACAAAGGCAACGGCTCCATGGATGATTACTTCCAAAAGATTTTCTGTCAGCCCAAGATAGGCAAATCCACCGGCTAACAGGGCAAAGTCCAGAAAAGACAGCCAAAGTACTAAGACCGTGATCGTTTTTCTGATCTTCGCAAACTCAAGCTGAATATTGTTTGTTTCTGCAATCGTAACTGAATCTTTTCTCCCCATATGGTTCCCCTTTGACCTACTTTAAATATCTCATAATTTTAACTCATGTCAATAAACTTTGTGAATAAAAAGGCTGATTATTGACATTTCCTCACGTTCTTACCAGTTACCTATCTATATTACGCTGATACGTGTCTTACAGACGTTTCGCCCGAATGAAATATAAGATAGTAGGCATGATACAGAATACTACCGACATGACCGAAAAAAATGTAAGCACAAACAATGGAAGGGTAATTAAATCGCCTGATGTCTGAAATGTCATAAGGAGAAATCCAAACAGTAATGCCGGAACAAGACCGAACAAGGTATATTTTGCGAAGTGTTTGGACTCTTTCAGATATCGTTGTACTTTTCCTTCAACATCCGTGTTAAAGGCAGTTGTGCCTTTTTCGGCTTTGAAATAATGCAAATGCTCATAAGAAAACACGTGTTCCCATCCATGTTCACGATAATCATCAAAATATGCCGAATTCGCTTTTGCAGAGAAATCGATCAGATAATCGACCTCTTGTTTTTCCTGTCGCGAAAAACGGTAACTGAGCATCGGAACTTTAAAATCTACTAACAAAAGTCCTTTTGATGCACATTCGCTTAGTTTCTGGGTTGCCTGTTTTTCTGATGATGCTAATGCGGTTATAATGACATGATTTTCTTTCATACATAAATCCTTTCGCTATGTTAATGACACACCTGATTCTTTCCGTTGCTCTTTGCCCGATACATCGCCTGGTCAAGGCGGCGATAGAAACTTTCAAAAGACTCTGACTTGGTACGTTGGGCAACACCGAAGCTGGCAGTCATACGAATTCCTTTAATAAACTCGGTTTTTTCGATCTTTTTACAAACCCGCTGCGCAACATAGGCTGCCTGATGAATTTTGATTCCCGGCAATAAAATGACAAACTCCTCGCCACCCCAGCGACCGACCGCATCAACCGAACGTAAATCATTTTTCACTGACTCAACCAACTGTACCAACACCTGATCACCGATATCATGTCCGTACTTATCATTGATTTCTTTGAAATCATCCAAATCGAAAATGATCATAGAGAAAAATGTATTATATCGGTCACTTCGCAATGATTCGGCTTGAATTAGTTCATCCATCTTGCGACGATTGAAAGCTCCGGTCAATGAATCTTCCCTGGCCAACCGGCTGACCTCATCATAAAGTTTCTGAAGATTATTGGATTTTTCCAGAAGATCTTTTTCAAACCGATCGATCAGAAATGTATAGAGTAAAAACAATACGATCATCAATGTCAAACTGAAAATGAGGGAGAAAAAGTATATGACCGTCAAAATATCCGTGGGGATATATACCGCCAGACTGTTGGGGGGAACGCGATTGAGCATAAGCAGCAAAAACAGAATGTTGGTCGCACTGAAAAAGATCATGCAACGTTTCGATCGATTGTATATCGTTACCAGCGGCAAGATTGCAAATACGACAAAGAGATAGTGATTTCCGACGTCTTTTCCCAAAAAGAACCACAAACTTAAAAATACCGGAATGCCAACCATCAAGTTGAGCCAGACACTGGCCAAGATGTATCGTTTTTTAATGTTGAGGACTACCGCAATCATCAGCAGTACCCCAAAAGTGCAGTTTGTGACAATGACCGGCCAAAAGACATCTTTGTTGATCAGAGCATAATTTAATGCAAATCCGAAATAACTAAAACTGCCAACGATGGCGGCCATGTTTGTCAACATGACCATCCGCTGTTGATTGCCTGTCTGATTCGGTGTTGTCCCCAAATAGAATAGTCGAATTGCTTTCCCCATAATATCCTCTGTTCTATTAATATAAATATCTCATAAAAATGATTGATGTCAATAAAAAATCCGAACAACCGTGAAAACCAATGATCTTTTCTGATACTTCAGCACACTTTCATCCGACGGTGATCATCTATTCACAACAACATGTAATTACGATGAAAAGTTTGTCAACGAATCGTGGGCATATTGTTTGTGCTTGTATAATTACTGTGATATTATCACAATACAAAAGAATATTGGTAAACCAGTCGAAAGGCTGGGACACAAAGTTCGGCATCTAATGTATGAGATAGTTCATGCGATGATCGGCCAACCGCAATTGAGTGGTTGGCCGTTTTTTGTTGGTTGACTGCTTGAGAAGATTAGGTTAAGGACGCAGAAATGCGAAGGGGTAAGCACATGAAAAAAACATTGATATTTGTAGTATTACTGCTCAG
>DDYT01000020.1 GCA_002348095.1 Erysipelotrichaceae bacterium UBA2227
TGATGCCGGTAATGACATCCACCGAGGGACGTTGGGTCGCAACGATCAGATGAATCCCGGCAGCACGCGCCAACTGCGTGATCCGCTGGATGCTGGCTTCAACATCTTTTCCGGCAACGACCATCAGGTCTGCAAGTTCATCGATGATGACAACGATCCACGGCATGACAGCCAAATGCTCTGTAGGTTTGGCAATGACCATCTCGTTGTATGCCGTGATATTGCGGACACCGACTTTCGAAAACACTTCATAGCGGTTTTCCATCATCATGACAATGACTTTCAAAGCCCGCGATGCTTCGGCAGCATCCGAAATGACCGGTCCGATCAGATGNNATTAGGGTCGATCAGCAACAGTTTGACTTCATCCGGGGTTGCCCGCATCAGTAAAGTCGTAATGATTGAGTTGATACATACACTTTTCCCGCTGCCGGTCGCTCCTGCGACCAACAAGTGCGGCATCTTGTCCAGCTCTCCATAAACCGGACGACCCATCAAGTCTTTACCCAAGATAAAGAGCAGTTTCTTGTTTACTTTGTCTGAAGGTATCGTCTGAAGAAGCTCGATCAGGCGAACCGGAGTCATCTCAACATTCGGAACCTCAACGCCTACGGCATTTCTGCCGGGGATCGGCGCTTCGATACGGATATCCTTTGCCTGCAGTTCCATCTTGATATTATCCTGAATGGCGGCAATTTTGCTTATTTTGACGTTGGAATCTGGACGGACTTCAAATTTCGTTACTGCCGGACCGATATGGGTTCCGACCAAGGTCGCATTGATTCCAAACTGACCCAGAATCTCGATCAGCCGCTTACCCTTTATCACACTGGCCGTGGTATTTGCACTCGAACCTTTTTTAATCACGACTTCATCAAGAAGTGACATTTTGGGCAGTGAGTAATTCGATATCGCACTGATCGTTGCTGCGGAGGTGGTTTTCACTTCCTCAACCGGTCTGTGATCAGGTTTAACAGTTGTTTTAGCCGGAGATGTGACTTCATCACTGCTGATAAAAATCGATTTTTTCGGTTTCTGATCAGCCACCGCATCACCCATGCTTCGTGTCGTATGCATCGGCATTTCTTCCGGTTTTGCCACCGGAATTTTTACTCCGATCTTATTTTTGATGGAAATAAGTACGGCCGGCTCAATCATCAGATAGCCGCTGATTATTGCAAAAGTAAACAAGACGACCAAAGTTCCGCTGCGTGAGACCAGCGAGGAAATCAAACCAAACAGAAACGCACCGATCAGACCGCCGTGTGCATTGATCTCAAGATTAAATACTTCTGCAATCATTTTCAAAAAGTCCGTAAATACAGAAAAGCCGCTGATTTCGGGATCCTGCGGGATCGCTAAAAAAAGCAGGACGGTGAGCAATCCGAGAATCATGCCGATCAGTGATTTCAGGCTGAACCACGGAAATTTCTTCATAAATATCAGATATACCGACACCAGTACGACAAGCACATAGACGATTACCGGATACTGACCGAAAAAAACGATGACAAGTCCGTTGATGATCCTTCCGACAATACCGAGCTGTAAACTGGAGATAATGACAAGCATGATCAAAATCATCGCATAAATAACGATCAATGCTTCATTTCTTACTCGTTCAGCTGATTTTCTTCTTCTTGCCATAAATACCCCCGTTATTCTGCTACGTTGAGTTCCACAATGGCCGGCAAGATCATCGGACGCTTCCCGGTTTCTTTAAGTATATAACGTGTAATTTTTTCTTTTGCTTCCATCCGAGCGGCCATATTCTCATAACGTCCGTCTTTGACCATCTCTACGATCGTACGTTCCAGAATATTACCGACTTCTTTAACGATATACTCGGCATCTTTTAAGTAAATCACACCGCGTGACTGAACATCCGGACCGCCAATGACTTCTTTTGTTTTAAAGTTGACCACAACGCCAACGACTAAAGCACCATCGGTCGCCAACGTCTCCCTATCCTTCAATACCATGCCCGAAGCATCCAAATGGGTGTTACCGTCGATCATGACTTCTTCAAGTTTGATGATGGTTGATGTCTGTTTTAAGACTCCGTCATCCAACTGCGCTACCTGACCGTTATCCAGCACGATGATCCTTCCGGCATTATATCCCATGTTCAGCGCAATATTGGCATTATTCACCAAATGACGATACTGCCCTTTGATCGGGATGTAGTATTTTGGTTTAAACAGGTTGATCAGCATCTTGATGTCTTCCACCGATCCGTGCATCGACAGTACTTTTTTATGATCCAACGAAACGACTTTGCATCCTTCTTTGTAAAGCTCATTTTCCATCGTTGATGCCTCCCTCTCGGTTCCCGGAACCACCGGTGAGGCAATGATGACGGTATCCTGAGGATTGAGTTCGATCAGATGATCTTCATTCATCGCAATTTTGTGCATCGTTCTGAAAACATTCGGACCGCTTTCCGAAACGATGACCAGGACATTATCCATGTCATTGCGATACTTTTCCTTCACGATTTCAAGTCCGACCGGAATCTTGTAATAACCCATCTTTTCCACATGCTTGAGATACTGACGCTGTTCTTCGTTATAGAAAACGATTTTCCGGTCATACTTATTCGCCAGCTCGATGATTTCAATCAGACGGTATAAGTTCTGTTCATAGAGCATCACAATGATCCGTCCGCCTTCTTTTTCAAAAGACGGTTCAACTTCACTGGTGATCCGATGACGCGGTGATGTAAAGCCTTCACGATCGGCTGAGACCGATTCGGTCATCAGGGCAAGCACGCCTTTTTTTCCGATTTCCGCAAACTCGGTTATGTCACAGGTAAAAGACTCGGTTTTAATGTCAAAGTCGATGATAAATTCTGAGGTATAAACGATATATCCAAAAGGTGTTTCAATGGCCATGCCGTAACCATCAGCAATGGAGTGGGTCATTCCGAAAGTCCGCACTTTGATTCCGTTAAGTACCGTCTGTCCGTAACGCTTGATGCGATGGATCTTGGCATTTGAGATGTTATGGCTCTTTAGCTGATCTTCGATCATCAACGCAGTCAGCGGGGTCGTATATACGGGGATCTGAGCATTTTGCAGTAAATATGGCAATGCCGACATGACATCGTCATGACCGTGCGTAATGAAAATACCCGCGATACGGTCTTTGTTTTCAATCAAATATGAGAAATCAGGGATAATCGATTCGATCCCCAACTGGTCGATGTCCGGGTATTTCAAGCCGGCTTCAATGACGATGATCTGCTGGTTGATTTCAACCACCATACAGTTCTTACCATCTTCATCCAAACCGCCCAACGCTAAAATTTTTACTTGATTCATTATATTTCCTCCTAAACCAAACTTCGGTTTTATTATAGCTTATTTAAACAGCATTTACAATTCTACGCAAATCGTACCCAAAAGAAAAGCGGAACACCCTCCGCTAGACTTTTTCACCGATCAGAAACCAGGTTTTACAGTCCGTGATTTTCACATCGACCATTTGTCCGGATTCTGCATGATCAGCCTTAAAGTTAACAAGTTTTTGTGTCTGGGTATAGCCGCTGAATATCATCGGGTTCTTTTTTGACGGACCATCCACCAGTACCTCCACGGTTTTGCCGATGTACGCCTGATTGTTTTTTAAAGCATATTCACTGACTTTACTGTTGAGCAGTGCCAAGCGCTTTTTCTTTACGTCTTTAGGCACATTGTCAACCATCTTCGCTGCCGGTGTGCCTTCCCTGGGAGAATAAATAAACGTAAATGCGTTATCAAACTGACAAAAATCAACGATATCCAGGGTCTGCTGAAACTGCTCTTGGGTTTCATTAGGGAAACCGACGATGATGTCCGTCGAAAACGCACAATCTTTAATCCGTTCTTTGAGTTTGACAAACAAAGATTTGTATTCTTCGATCGTGTATCTGCGCCCCATGATTTTGAGTATATCGGAATTCCCGGACTGAACCGGCAGATGGATAAAGGGCATGATATTTTTAAAAGAAGCAATCACATCGATCATTTCATCCGTGAAGTCCCAAGGATGACTGGTCGTAAAACGGATCCGGTCGATTCCGGTTTGCGCTGCAAATGCCAAGAGCTTCGCAAAATTCAGTTCGTCTTTCAAATCTTTACCGTACGCATTGACGTTTTGACCCAACAGCGTAATTTCTTTAAAACCGCGATCTTTCAGTTCGCTGATTTCGGCAAGAATGTCTTCGGGCAGGCGGGAACGCTCTTTCCCGCGGGTATAAGGGACAATGCAATAGGTACAGAATTTGTCACATCCGTACATGATATTGACCCAGGCTTTATGCTTGCCGAAACGCTGTACCGGCAGATTTTCGATGACTTCCCCTTCTTTGGAAAACACTTCGATCGTCCGCTCCCTGCTCATCGATACCTGATAGAGCAACTGAGGCAGACGGTGAATATTGTGTGTTCCAAAAACCAGATCGACATGCGGATAGGTCTTTAAAATCGTATCCACAACTTCCTCTTCCTGAGGCATACAACCGCACACGCCCAGGATCAGATCGGGATTGGTGATTTTCAGATGTTTCAAGTGACCGATTTCGCCAAAGACGCGATCTTCTGCGTTCTTGCGGACCGCACAAGTGTTGAGCAGAATGAAATCTGCTTCTTCCGGTGTCATGGCCAGGGTATAACCCATTGCCTGCAGAATCCCGGCAATCGTCTCACCGTCACGTTCATTGGCCTGACATCCGTAAGTGCGCAAATAATATTTGCGTTGTTTCCCCATATCTCGGACGGTTTCGGGCAAGTCAAAAACCAATCGTTCAATCGGTATGTCGTTATTCGTTCTTTTCTGCGCTGACTTTAAGTCAGGCAGAATCCAATCTTTTTTATTTTCTTTCATGAGTATTCCTTCACAATATATCTAGAAAAGAAAACCAAGCAATGCTTGGCTCTTTTATACTTGGAAAATCGCTTGAGTCGGGCAAACCGATATGCAGGCACCGCAATCAATGCAGATCGATTCGTCACAGAAAGCTTTCCCATCATCTTCCATGGACAATGCACTGACCGGGCAGACTCCTACACAAGCACCACAACCGATACACAATTCCTTATCTACTCTTACTGGCATCAACGATTACCTCCTTACACTTTGTCATTATAGCAGAAAGACACTGCATCAACAAGAGAAAATGTTACGGACGGATTTGAATTCGTTCGATACAATCCGCGCGATGGTTTTCGTCAAATCGGACAAACACGGCACAAAAAACAGCATCAGACTCAGCAATCGTATATTTGGTCGCCTTTTTCTGAGTGATTCGCATCAGTACTTCCTCGATATCTCGGCCGATGATACTTTCATACGGCCCGGTCATCCCGGCATCACTGATAAAGGCACATCCGTCAATGATCCGTTCATCTGCGGTCTGAACATGGGTATGAGTGCCGAAAACCGCACCTAAGTCGTTTTTGTATTGATACGCAAACGCAATTTTCTCGCTGGTGGCCTCGCCGTGCAAATCAATCACATGGATATCGGCCTTGACTGAACCGAGGATCTGATCCATGACATCAAAAGGACTTTGTGATACATTTTCCATAAACACCTGGGTCATCAGATTGGTGACGGCAATGGATTTGTTTTTGACCCTGAAAACTTTCGTCTGACTCATCTCGCTGACCGGCAGCAGATTCACTGGGAACACGAGTCGATCGGCCTGATCTTTGATCGGCAAGATTTCACTTTTGGAATAGGCATGATTTCCTAAAGTAATGCAGTCAATCCCGCTGGTGATCAGTTCCTGATAAATCCGGGGTGTGATCCCTTTTCCGTGAGCGGCATTCTCTCCGTTGGCGATGACAAAATCAATGTCATAACGCTGCTTAAGGGCAGGCAGATGTTTTTTTACAGCTGCCCGCCCTGATGCTCCAACGATATCTCCGATAAACAGGATATTCATTACTTCGCCAGTTCCGAAGCTCTTACTTCGCGAATGACGGTAACCTTGATCTGACCCGGATATGTCAGTTCATTTTCAATTTTCTCACGGATCGAACGTGCCATCCGATGACACGCCAGATCATCCAGTTTATCCGGCACGACCATGACGCGGATTTCACGACCCGCCTGAATAGCAAATACTTTATCGACCCCATCAAACGAGGTAGCAATCTTCTCAAGCTGCTCCAATCGCTGAATGTAATTCTCGAAAGATTCAAAACGTGCGCCTGGCCGTGCGGCACTGAGCGTGTCGGCAGCAGCTACCAATGTAGCGATGATGCTGTTAGATTCCACTTCACCGTGATGGGATTCAATCGCATTGATAACGACCGGATGTTCTCCGTGCTTCTTTGCAATACGCGCACCGATTTCGATATGCGTCCCTTCCATTTCAAAGTCGACCGACTTGCCGATGTCATGCAGCAGGCCTGCCCGTTTGGCCAATGCCTGATTGAGTCCAAGTTCGGCAGCCATCATCCCAGTCAGATACGCAACTTCCATGCTGTGCTGCAAGGCATTCTGACCGTAACTGTAACGGTATTTCATGCGACCGATCAAATGAACGATCTCTTTGTCCACTTTATGCAGACCGAGTTTGAAAATAGCTTCTTCCCCGGCCTTTTGGATGGTTTCTTTTAACTCCGCCTGAACTTTGTTAACGACCTCTTCGATCCGTCCCGGCTGGATCCGTCCGTCTTTAATCAGAGTTTCCAATGCCAAGCGGGCCGTTTCACGGCGGATCGGATCAAAACAGGAAACGGTAATCGCTTCCGGTGTATCATCGATGATCAGATCAACGCCGGTCGCCTGTTCGATTGCCCGGATGTTACGTCCTTCACGGCCGATAATACGGCCTTTCATTTCTTCCGAAGGCAAACTGACGACAGATACGGTTCGTTCGGTCGCCTCTTCCTGGGCATATCGCTGAATGGCCAATCCTATGATATTTCGAGCGACATCGGCCGCCTTCGACCGGGCCTGCTCCTCTTGTTCTTTAATATATGCGGTAACTTCATTCTCTGTACGCTTCTCAACGGCAGCCATCAGTTCCTTTTTGGCTTCATTGGCTGTCAGGTTGGCAATGCGTTCCAGTTCCGCCAACTGCCCGTCGATTTTCACTTGTAATTCTTTTTCCAGTCTTTCCAGCACACTGTATTTTTCAGTCAATTGTTTGTTTTTTTCTTCGATTTGTTTTTCTTTATTTGTCAACGATTCATCACGGAAATTCAGATTGTCCTCACGTCTTGAAAGTTTGTTTTCAAACTCCAAAACTTCACTACGACGATCCTTGATTTCTTTTTCCGCGGCAAGTTTCAATTCATAGACCTGCGTTTTCCCATCTAAAACAGCCTGACGTACCATATTTTCAGACTTGATCGCAGCTTCTTCCAAAATTAAACTTGCTTTTTGTTGATCACGATTTAAACCTAACTTAGAAAGCACAATCATGATGATTATGCCAATTGCAAAACCAGCAATACCAGACAGAATGGAATAAATAAGAATTTCTCTCATGTTATTCCTCCATCTATTTGAATGTTTGAGTCATGTAACTCTGCTTATATAATACATAATTTGCGCGGCTTAAACAATATCAAAGCAACGAAAACCTGATTTAGACAAAAAAACAAGCGTTAACGCTTGTCAGTTTGCTTCTTTTGTAAACAATTTGGCTTTTAAAGCCCCCGCTATTTTTTCAAAAACCTGAGGATTGGCCTTTAAGTACCCACGCACGGCTTCACGGCCCTGACCGATTTTTTCACCTTCATAGGAAAACCATGCGCCGGATTTCACGATAATGTCATGTTCGACACCCAAGTCAATGACCTCCCCGGTCACGGAAATACCTTCACCATACATGATTTCAATGACCGCATTTTTAAATGGCGGAGCAACTTTGTTTTTGACTACTTTGACATTAACTTTGTTCCCGATTATATCCGTACCTATTTTTATAGCTTCGCTTTTTCGCACATCCAAACGGATCGATGAGTAGAACTTCAATGCCCGTCCGCCCGGTGTGACTTCCGGATTACCGAACATGATTCCCACTTTTTCACGCAGCTGATTGATAAAAATTACCGTCGTATTGGATCGGTTCATGACCCCGGAAAGTTTGCGCATTGCCTTTGACATCAGACGTGCCTGCAAACCGACATGGGCATCCGACATTTCGCCGTCAAGCTCCGCCTGAGGTACCAAAGCTGCGACCGAGTCGATAACGATCAGCTCAAACGCCTGACTTTTAATGAGCAGCTCCGTAATTTCCAATGCCTGTTCCCCGCTGTCGGGCTGTGATAATATCAAATCTTCGATATTGACACCCAGAGCCTTGGCATACATCGGATCGATTGCATTTTCCGCATCTATAAACGCTGCCTTGCCACCGCGTTTCTGAACCTCGGCGATCGCATGCAAAGCCAAGGTCGTCTTACCGCTGGATTCAGGTCCGAAAATCTCAATGATCCGTCCTTTAGGATATCCGCCGACCCCTAAGGCAGCATCAATGGCAATCGATCCGCTGCTGATTGCATCAACTTCCACATGTGCCCGGTCTCCCAGCCGCATGATCGACCCTTTGCCGTATTGTTTTTCAATTTGTTTGATAGCCTCATCCAGTAACTGATCTTTCTTCTGATTGTCCATGAGTGACCTCCCCTATCCTATTTGTTATGTTTTGGTAATTCCCTTTAATCCAGTCTTTCAGCCGTACGATTCCAAGATCCACGGTCTTTTGCTTAATCTCTTTTCTGCTGCCTGTCAGATCATCCTGAAAGACAAGACATCCATCAGAGCACGCAATGGCTGTGTATATCCTGCCGACGGGTTTATCAGAGGAGACCCGCGGACCGGCATTGCCGCTAAAGGCAATTGCCAAGTCACTGTTAAGCCGCTGTTTGGTCAACACTGCCATCTGCCGGACAGTTTCTTCACTGACCGAACCATGCAATTCAAGAATTTCATACTCTACGCCGATCAGAATATTTTTTGCTCTATCCGTATATACGACGGTACCGCCCAAATATACGTCACTTGCTCCGCTTACATCGGTCATGGCCGAAGCAAAGTCACCGCCACTGACCGACTCGCAACTGGCAAGAGTCAGATGGTGTTCTTTTAAAAGCAAAACCAGTTCATTCATTACATGCTCTCAAACAAGACCGACTTGCTTTGCATAAAATACGAGAATCCGCTTAACACTGAAACACTGACCGAGAACCAAAGCAAGAAATCCGTGATCGGCAGATTATAAAGTTCAAAGGGCAGATTGTTAAGTAAAACGAAAATTATCGTGAACATCTGAGAAACCGTCTTGATTTTCCCCAGATATCCGGCAGCCATGACGACACCTTTGCCCGAAGAAACCATGCGTATGCCATCAACGATCGTATCCCGCCAAATCATGATCAAAACGGCAGCCACCGGAACGATCCCCTGAAAAACAAACATGACGAACATCGTGTTGACAAGCATTTTATCCGCAATCGGATCAATAAATTTCCCAAACGATGTGATCAGATTGTATTTTCTGGCGATATAACCGTCAATGAAATCCGTCGCTGAAGCAATGACAAATAAAATCAGAACGATGATGTTCAGCAGGGAAATCGTTACGAATCCGACACTGTACACCGGTAAAACGATATCAAACTGCGCATAAGGAAAGATCATGGTCAAAACGATCACAGGGACTAATATCATTCGGATGACCGACAGCTTGTTTGGCAGATTCATGTTATTCTCCTTTAAAGCGGAAAGTAATTTTCATTCCGCGCAGCCAATTGGCAATGGAGGGATCCCAGTCGATGACTTCATCATTGACACGCAGGACATTATCTTTCAGATTTCCGAAGTGCAGCATGACATCGAGTCCGTCTCTGGCCAAAAGACGTATTTCCATCACATCATCTTTTCTGTAAGTCTTAGACTTTGGATTATCCGTAGCTACCCCGTCAATATAAACCTTCATCCAAACATCCCGGACAAACGTAACCGAAATCAGGATTTCCTCATCCGCTACATACCCCTTGATATCATACTCACGCGCATTGACTTTACTGACGGATACCGTCGATATAAAGGGGACGTCGGTATGATCTTCATTGGGATTCTGATTGGTATCATTGGGATTTACAGGCAAACCGATGATTTTATCATCCTTGATCCGGCTGTTTGAATCATTGATCATCGGTAAAACATACACAGCGAAAATTACAGAAAGTGTGATCAGCAGCAGGATGACGAATACAAGCAGGGATAAAAGCGAATAATCGACTTTACGCTTGCCTGCCGGGCGAAGCACACCGGATACGACATCTGATTTTTTACCGGTCAGTCGTTTTTTAACATTTTCTTCTGTCTGTTTATTTTGTTTTATAACATTGAGTTTCTGGGTATGATGCAACTCTTTGATGGCTGCATCCACATCATTTCTCATAAGCTCATAATCCAAATATAAAGCCTGTGCATAAAAACGTACGAAGTAAGGAACGTAGGAAATATCTTCCTTAAAAAAATCCAAATCGCCTTCTTCCAGTGCACGCAGCTGCGGTACGGTGATTTTCGTCTTTGCGCTCATTTCTTCCAGCGTAAAGCCGACTTCTTCACGCTGTTCTTTTAAGCGCAAACCGACATTTTTCATGATTTATCACCTGCTTTCGTATCAAATAAATACTATCATGCAACGCATCGAATGTAAAATAAAAATGGAACGTAAAAGTTCCAAGATAAGACTGACACCCTGTAAGCCATGTTCTGTCCCTTTTTCAAGGGGGTAACCATTTATCTGCACGTTGCCGTGCTCCACGCAGGCTTCATTTCGCCTTTGTGAATTCCCCTACCAATTTTGGGTTTCTCGCTTGCGGGGTTTACCTCGTTCCACTCCTTAGGTTTCCCTAAAGACTCCGTCACTGTGGCACTTTTACAGACGCCATCCATGGCTTTCGCTTTAGGATTTGATCGGCCGTCAGATTGCTCTGCCTAAATTTATCGTTTCATTTAGCACAAACACTACCGCCATCGCAGACGGTGCGAGCATGGACTTTCCTCTGGTTGCCCAGCGGTTACCCGGGTGTCAGTCGTTATTTTGCTTATAAAGCTTTTCTTCCAGTTTCGCCAGACGCTTTAACACGTCGCTTTGCGATAATCCTTCGGGTGCGGATGAAACACTTTGCTTACTCTGCAACTCCACGACCAAAGCCTGCAGGTGGGCGTTTTCCTTCTGCAACTTCAGTAACAGCGACTGCTGCGTTTCGATCGTCTTATCAAACTCTTCATAATCCCGAATGATTTCATCCAGAAACCGGTCGACTTCGATCGGAGAATATCCTTTAAAATCTACGTTGAACTGCTGATTCAGAATCGATCGGGGGCTGTGTTTCAGTTGCAGACGCATACCATCACCTCGCACCGTCATTTTCTCAAATATCGGCTTAAAAAGCAAGTATTGAAGACGAAAAGAACGAGTATAGTCAAAACAAGTGAAATCCGTTATAATAGTACAGGTGATATTTATGATCGGTTATCCAACCAAAAAGAAAAACAGGCTTGCCCTTGCAGAACAAAAAAGCAGTAAAGCACATCGCGGCATGTCGTTGGAAGACGATGTGAACAAGACCAACAGTTATTATTTGGAAACCGACCGTGCCGTTATTTTCAAAAAACCGACACCGATACAGGTCGTTGAAGTGTCTTACCCGGCCAGAAATAAAGCAAAGATCACTGAAGCTTATTACCGACAGGCATCGACGACCGATTACAACGGCGTCTACAGAGGACTCCCCATTGATTTTGAAGCTAAAGAAACCGTAAACAAAACATCGTTTGCTTTATCAAAACTGCATAAGCATCAGCTGGATCATTTGATCAACGTGCACCGCCATGGAGCACTTGCGTTTCTTCTGATCCGCTTCAGTTCGCTGGATGAAACCTATATGGTCATGGTTGAATCGCTCAAACGATTCCTTAATAATCATGACCGTCAATCGATCCCTTATGACTGGATCAAAGAAGAAGGCACGCTTATCCCCTATTCTCTGACACCGCCGGTCGATTATCTGACCGCATTGGATCGAATCATACGTAAAGGAGTAAATTGTAATGAAGAAAAATGTTGCCCGTAAACCAAAACGCAAAATATTGATGTCGACGATTTCAGCGCTGGTTGCCATGATCGTCGTTTTCGGCGTTTCCGGTTCTTCGACCGCTTTGCTGCTGTTTAACGAAATGCTCAAAGAAACCCCGGAGCTGAATGTCAATGACTTTATCTCACCGGAATCCACCAAAATTTATGACCGTGAAGGTATTCTGATTGCGGACATCGGATTTAAAGTAAGGGAAAACATCACCTATGCACAGATGCCGCAAGTTTTGATCGATGCTTTTGTTGCGATCGAAGACTCACGTTTCTTCACCCATAACGGATTTGACTTGCCGCGTTTTACCAAAGCGATTTTGGAAAACATCCGGAACGGATTTGGAGCTCAGGGAGGTTCGACCTTTACGATGCAGTTGGTGAAGAACACCTATTTTGCTTCCGAAGAAAGCAATGCGGATGTTACAATCGAACGTAAGGTCATGGAAATTTCCCTTGCCATGCAGCTGGAAAAAGAAATTAGTAAGAAGCGTATCCTTGAACTTTACGTCAATAAAGTCAACTACGGAGTTCCGTCATCCTATGGCATCTATAATGCCGCGCGATATTATTTCGGAAAAGACATCGAACAGCTGACCTTAAGTGAAGCTGCTTATCTGGCCGGTGTGGTCAATGCACCCAACCGTTTTCAGGCATATAAAAATATTAAAAGAGCGACCGAACGTCGCAATGAAGTATTGTATTTCATGCATTATCACGGGTATATCACCAAGTCTGAGTATGAGGCTGCCCTTTCCATCAAACTGGAAGATCAGCTGGTTGGTGATAACTTAGCCGGAACGCCTTCACAATATCAGGCGTACATCGATGCCGTGGTCGCTGAAGTCAAAGAACTGACCGGGATGGATCCTGCAACCGTTCCGATGAACATTTACACCCACATGGACCGGGCGACTCAGGAGTTGATGGAAGCAATTCAGAATGAAGAAACGACCATCAAATTCCCACATGATCTGCTTCAGACTGCCGGCATATCTATGGACGTCAAGACCGGTGCCGTAATTGCCATTGGCGGCGGACGTTTCTATTATGGAGAACGTCTGTACAACCGGGCGACCCGTGCCTTCCGTAATCCGGGTTCTTCCGTCAAACCTTTACTCGACTATGCACTGGCTTTGGAGTATCTGGGTTATGCCACCAGCCATGTCATTTTGGATGAACCGATTCTGTGGGCAGGAACCGATCTGGTCGTTCGAAACTTTGACCGTACTTACAACGGCGAGATGCGAATGATGGAAGCATTATCCCGCTCAATCAATATACCGGCCGTAAAAACCCTTCAACAAGTCGTCACTTCGATCGGCAGTGCCAAAGTCGTCGAATACCTGCAATCCTTGGGCTTTTCAAAAGTATTCAGAGGAAACAACGGTTTTGATTTAGGTTATGCCATCGGCGGTTCGACATTCAATACGACACCCTTTGAGATGGTCGGTGCCTACGGCATGATCCTTAACGGCGGGGTTTATACCAAACCGCACACCGTCAGCCGGATCGAATTCAGAAACGGCGATACACCGATCATTCCAACCTTTGCTTCAGTAAGAGTCCTCTCTGCGGAAGCCGCTTATCTGACGGCCCATATGATGGAATACTCGGTCAGCGGTCCTTTCGGAAACTATATGCGTATACTGAATCGCAAATATCCGGTGTTTGCCAAATCAGGCACCTCCGACTGGGGTACCGAGGGCGAACGTTTCGGAATACCGGCCGGTGCTGCCAAAGACATGTGGATGGTCGGGGGAACTTCCCGATACCTCAATGTTGTCTGGTTAGGTTTTGATCAGGCGGTGGCCGGACAGCAGACATGGATCACCAGCAACATTTCACGCGCCAACATTCATGGCAATACGATCCGGCTGCTGTTAAACCAGCAGGAGAAACTCGCAAACGACTTTCCGGCAATCCCGCGTCCGGCAGGAGTCGTTGATATTACCCATGTTCTTGGTGTCTATCCTTATGCCGCTCCGCTTGAGGGAATGAACCCTACTCTGATAACGACCGGTCTGATTAAACAGGAGTTTGCAACATTAACCACGTTAACGCCTCCGGCACTGTCCAGCCTTACCGATGTCACTGTAAACATGAGTTCCTCCGGTCCAAATACCCGGACGGTATCCACGACGCTTACGGCTTACCCGATCCCTGAAGATTTGGTCATGGCTTCTGATACGATGGAAATGGTCCTGGATACAGGCACCCAGATCGTCAGAGCCAACGGCAAGCGTCTATACCATCCTTCATGGATTTTCGGACCGGTCCGTTACTTCACCAGTGTCAGCGTCAACGGCGGTACACCAGTGTTATCTTACAGTGATCAAAGCACCGTTACCCTGGAAGTCGAGATTCCTGCCAATGGTGATTCGACGCTCAATGTCTGCGGATTCTACGCGTTCGAGTACGCTTCGAATATTCGAAGCAATCAGATTTGCAAGACGGTCAATGCCGGCGATGCCAATATCTCCGTACCCAAGTTTACCGGAGGGCTGATTGCGACATTTACCAACTGGATTACTTCATTCAATCTGAAAACTCCGGTACTGACTATGGTCGATCCGCTGCTGAAATCACAGATCGGTATCGTTACAAGTCTGAATCCGGATGTTCAGGGGCAATCCATGAAGTACTCCGATTTGAAAAAAATCAATTTTGAAGCAACTTACTATGACAAAAATGTCAGTTTTGCGACAATCCTTGGTCAAACCAAGTTATATGTTCAAACTTTGTGGCCGGATTTTCGTTTCTTTAACGTCACCTACGAACCTTCAGATGCACCTAATACTGCGACTGTAAAAGAGGTTCTGGTTGACGGAGTCGTTGTCAACAGCCAGAAACTGTCATTGAACAACAACATCAAAATCCGACTTGAATAAAAAACGAGTGCTCAGCGAGTCACTCGTTTTTCTTTATAATAGCGGCATTGATCTTGAAACGGGCATTGGTCACACAAAGGGACTTTGGCTTTACAGAAGTATCTCCCGAAAAAAATGAACAGATGGTGTGCCCGATTCCAACGTTCCCTTTTGATCTTGCGCCGTAACTTATCTTCAACTTTCAATACTGAGTCCGTGGGTTTGGCCAGATACAGCCGCTTGCTTATACGTTCAACATGGGTGTCAACAGCAATAGCCGGTACGTCGAACCAAACCGAAAGGACGACGTTGGCGGTCTTACGTCCGACCCCCGGAAGCGCCTGCAAGTCTTTTCGCTTCGACGGTATTTCACCGCCGTATTGGTCCATGCAAGTCATTGCCAGTTGTTTGATCATGCGTGCTTTATTGCGGTACAATCCGATATTCATAATACATTCTTCGATATCACTGATATCCCCTGCTGCCAATGATCTTACATCGGGATAACGTTGAAACAGAGCAGGAGTTACTTTGTTGACAGAAACATCAGTGGCTTGTGCAGATAATACGACCGCCACGATAAGTTCATACAGATTGTGATGATTGAGTTCACATTGTGCTTCAGGAAACATGCGATCAAGAACATCCAAAATCTCATCGGTTGTCCGCATGTTCACTCTCTTCCAGCTTTTCTACCGTAATCCCCTTTTGTTTCCAGCCCTGAAGAATTTTGTCAATGTACGCCATCGACAGTTTGCCCATGATGCTGGCTTCCCGCAATGCATACGTGATGAGTTTATCCGGATAATGGCGTGACCATGTATTGAGCAATACCAATTCTTTCTGTGAAAGCGGCCGTCCAAACTCATTTTCAACTAAGTCAAACACATCGCTGCTGATGGTCACCGATTTCTGTCCGGCACTTTCAAAAAGGCCGTCCAGATCAAACTCGACCTTTTTCGACGAAGTTTTCACTGAAACATATCCTCGCAAGATCAGCTGGCTCAGCCATCCGTCGACCTGAGTCACTTCGCTGTTTAACGCCGTGGCCAGTGTTTTGATGTCGATCACTTTCCGTTGCTCGATCATATAGTCAAGCATCAGTAACACCATGGCCTCAGGCAGAGAAATGTTGATCTCATGCAGATTTTGCAATATCCAGTTTCTTCGACTGACATAACTTTCCTTCCACCACATAATCATTGCCCCTTTCGTAAATAAAAGACAGATTTCCCGGAGAAATCGATATACTGTAAGCGTTGCGCAGTATCGATCACAAAGACCGGTACATCAAAATAACCATAAGTTACTGATGATTCTTTGACGATTCCCTGGTCGATCAGCTCGTTAAGCAATTGAGGCACCGGCGGGACATCAATCAAAAGAAATATAAGTCCGTCTTCGTCATAGAATACCAGCTGCTGTTTTTCAGAATTTAAGAAAGCAATATACGTAATCCGGTGATGCGCATGACGTCCGATATAAATCGCTTCCGTTAACTGGTAGTTGCTGATCACACGTGAAAAAAGCTCTTGCTGGTCTGCCTGTGCTTTTCGTGACGGTCCGCTGACAAACACGAAAATATTGATGACCAGCAACAGAATCAGGATAAAGCTCAACAGAAATGTAAAGAAAGCAGATGACAACTTCTCTTTCACATCATCACCCCGTAGTCTATATTATATCAGAACCACGGTCATCTGGCAGAATTTTCTCAGTTTGCATTGATACCGCAAACATGATATTATCAGTTTTGCAAAGGAGTCTTGCAATGAGAGAAAAGTTCTTCATCGCTTCAGCCGTTACGATCGTTTTGTCAGCTATGTTGCTTTATACGTACAATTATTTCAAACCGTTGCCGGCCCCGTTAGTCTTGATCGATTATGCCCGGAGTTTTTCGATACCTTATAATGATCTCTCTGATTATCTGATCTCTGAAGACGGAACCTATTATCTCTGGTTTTGTGATGCATCGACTGACTGCACGTTTATCAACGATAATTCTCTTCGACCGTTGGCCAATGAAATCAAAGCCGGAGAGTTTCCGGAAATAACCTTTGTCGATATGACCTATGCCCGAAAAAATATCTCACCTGCAAGGCTGAAACAGCTTTGGGGATTCACCGCTTACCCTGCCTTTGTGACGATCACCGTCAGCGAAGGTAACATGTCGATCGGCACAGTCCTTCAATGGGGTGTCAATGATCCGATCGGAAAAGAAGATGTTAAAAACTGGATGATTGAAAACGGCATTTGGAAAGGATCGAAATAAGATCATCCAACTGCTTTTTTTACAGTTTATCGACACCTGAACGCTTATTGAACCACGATGAAACAAAATAGACAAAACAGAAACCCAAAACAGAAACGATCAGAAACAGCGGATTTTCACTGATTTCATTGATTGAATAACCGAAAAACACCATCATGGAAATCATGATCATCTTTCCTGAGGATATTGCCAGGATGTAAGACCGACTTGAGAATCCGGAACAGCCAAAAAACATATTCAGTAATGAACTCGGTGTCAGCGGCAATGCTGCCAAATAGAAAATTACGGATGGCCGTTGTTTCGAGACCCAGTGAAGTGACTGTTGAATCCGAGGATGACGGTCGGCGTATTTTACGACGGACGGTCGGATGAAAAGCCGAAAAAACATAAATACGGTGATCGAACCCAGAATGTTTCCCAGTGCGGAAGTTAAAAATCCGACAAGATTTCCATAGACCGTTACATTGAACAAGACAATGACAAATAACGGTAACATCGGAAAGAATGATTCTATATATGCCAACAGAAAAGGCAGCAGCGGACCAATCGCCGCAAGTTGCTCTTTTACTTCGAGCCAAAACTGCAGATCAGTCAGCTGCTGCCAGTCAAAATTCATACACACGCAGCGATCGCATCGATCGCCTTAACGACCCAGGTTGCACTGCGTTTTGCGGCTACCGATAAGTATTCCTCAAAGGAGAGATGATTGTCATCACGAACCGCTATATCACTCAAGGATCGGATGACGACAAAGGGCACTTGATAATGCTCACATACCTGAGCAATGGAGGCAGCTTCCATTTCTACACAGTTGGCCGTCGGAAAGTGTTCTAAAATCTCGCTCACCTGTCGTGGTCGACAGATAAACTGATCACCGGAAACCATCGGACCGATCCAAACCCGGACATCCTGAGTTTGAACAAGATTGGCTATGACTTCGACAAACGTCGGATCCGCTTTGTAACTGAAGCGGCCGCCAAACTCCCGTTTGATCCCAAAAGGCGTAATATCGATATCATGATGGGCAACTTCTGTAGAAACGACCACATCCAGCACTTCCTGATCTTTGAGCAATCCGCCGGCGGTACCGATATTGATGATGCCTGTAACATTGAAATTTTCAAGCAGACAGGTCGTAGTCATCGCAGCTGCGACCTTTGCCACACCGCTTAAAGCTATGACTACCTCGGTGGATGAGCATAAAGCCGTATAAAAACGGATACCGTGAATGGTTTTTTCTTCGACATTCTGACATAATTTCAAAATTTCATCAACTTCCGGCTGCATCGCCCCGATAATGGCAATCATAATTCTCTCTCCTTGATCGCACAGATCATATATTTTTCATCCAGATACAAATCATCATATTTTTTCGGATCGATCCTCGTCCAGCGAAATCCGCAATCCGTTAACAGTGACAGAATGTCTTTGAGTTCGAATACGGTTTGTTCATGGACTTCCACCACCGGATAGCCGCGTCCGTAAATCGTAACGGTATGACGAAGTATGGGTGGCTCACTTTCAATCAGCCAATGATACCCAAGACCGTCAATGACACCTTCTTCTTCAAAAGGATCGGAAAACTCTTTCAGACGGCTTTCCATGTGAACATCGAAAATAAAAGGTCCTCCCAATACAAGATGACGGTTGACACCAGTAAACAACGCTTTCAGCTGTAACAGTGATCGGCAGTAGTTGATGGAGTCATTGGCACAGACGACACTGTCAAAGATTTCGTTTAAGCCGAGATCAAGCATATCCATGCAGACAAAACGAACTTCATCCGTACTCACCTTATTTCTCGCAATTTTCAGCATCGGTTCACTGACATCAAGACCGGTCATCCGATATCCCATATCATGCAGCCGCAGTGTCAGATCGCCGGTGCCACATGCCAAATCCAGCACTTTGTTTCCGCTAAGAAAATCGGAAAGCATCCGGGCATAACAGATGACTCCTTGCGGATCGCCCATGATGGCATCATATACCAGAGCCAACTGAACGTAATTCAGCGTTTGATCAGATAATCCGCCCATAACTTCTCCAACTGATAGAACGCGCGTTCCTCTGAAACAAAAACATGCGCGATCACATCCAGACAATCCAGCAACAGCCAGCGTGAATCTGCGTTTCCTTCGATATGATGGACTGTAAAGCCGGCTTTCTCTACGCTTTCAGCGATATGATCGGCAATGGCGTGTACCTGACGCAAACTGGGGGCGTCACAAAGGACAAAGGCATCGACCATTCCCTGATGGCGAAAGTCAATGACATCGATGTCCGATCCCTTCTTATCTTCAATGGCTTTGATGATGATTTCCGTTAATGTCATTCCATCGTTCCTTTCTTAAATATTCGGCTTGCATCGATTTTACGATGCGGGTTGCCTTATGGATATCCCTAAAGGCAAGATCGATAAGCGGTTGAGTGTCATATCCCCTGCCCGGCTCGATCTTATCGGCGACATAGAGGATTTTTGCCAGTAAGCAGCTGCTGTTTCCCTGCACATGATGAGCAATGGCTTGCAGCACACATGTATCATGAATGTGATAGTTGTGCTTAAGTACATCGGCAGCTACGAAACTGTGCCATATCTGCGGATGAAGGTCAATCTGATGTGGGCGAAAACGGCGCATCCAGAGAAGTAAACGCTCTTTCGGCCATTGTTTTACTGCATCATGAAATAAACCTGCCAAAACGGCTTTATCGGCGTCTATGCCGTATCGCAAGGCCAGTCGGCGCGTTAACTCGGTAACACGAAGCACATGCTGCATCCGTTTCTCACTGATCATCGAAGCGACGATTTGCTCAGTGTACAGATTCTTGCTCATCATATAGCGAAGCACCGGGATGGTTGCATCGATGGATCGGCCCATGCGGATATCGGTAGAGGAAACCTCAATGACCGGTTGATCTACAGTCAGAAAACCCTCAGGGACTTCATATCCGCTACGCGGATAAACGGCAATCAAAGCATTTTGGCGAATGAGCTCCGGTTGTTTCCAACGTTGTAAGTCCGCCGCCTGATCGGCTCCGATCAAAAGAACAAACTCGATGTCCGGGTGCAATTGCTTAAGGCGAAGCAAGGTTGTGATCGTATAGTTGGGTGTCGGTAGCGTCGACTCGATTTCACACAGAAAAAGCTGTTCATACTTGCTGATCGCACCTTTGATCATTGCTGTGCGATGAGCAAAGTCGGTCAGTTTCCGATGTTTCAGCGGAGCTTCAAAGGCCGGTATCAGCCAGCATGCTTGTGCATTCAATTGTCGCAGGGCGGCCAAAGCCACCGAAATATGACCGTTGTGAATCGGGTCAAAGGAGCCGCCGAAGATAACTACCCGTTTGTTCATGGCAGTTTGATTTTATTCTCTTTGCTTTTGCGATACAAAACGACCGTTTTTCCGATGATCTGAACGATTTCACATTTGCAGGCAGCGCTGATATCCAACGCTACTTCCATGACCGGTGTCGGACAGGACTTCAAGACGGATATTTTTACCAGCTCATGCGCAGTCAGCGAATCCCCCAGCGTCCGGGTCAGGTTCGCAGTCACCCCGTCTTTTCCGACTTGAAAAATTGCAGGAAGTGAGTTTGCCAGTGAACGCAACTCACTTTTTTGTTTTGAGGTCAACATTTATATTACCGCCTTTCGCAGAATGATCTCACAGGGTTCGATTGCTTCGGTGTCGATCGTGCAATCTCCCGATATACTGATAAATCCGATGTACATTAAAACGATATCGACTTTCGTATCGGTCTTCTTCCAAGTCTTACGGACAAGCTTTGATTCGTGAAGTGTAAACGGTACTTTGCCTGCAGTATGCTGCTGCCAGTAAATCTGGGCATTTTCTGTTTTTGTCCGGTGCAGGTCAACCCCCGCCGGGACATAACAAACCGCAGACACCGGCGAATCTTTACAGTCGATATGAATCATGGCACACTGACCGATGATCAGGGTTTGCCTGCCCTGCAGCTGAAACACGATGGGTTTGACGGACGTTTTGGGCTGAAGCAGTTTGACCTGATGATTATCAAGGACGTGCAAGAGATGATTGCGCATCTCGATGCCCGGCGTATCGTAGATAGTATATCCCCGCTCAACGATCGGAATCAGATCGACGGTCGTTCCGGGAAACTGGCTGACCGTAACCGGCAGCCGATGAGGAAACAGGGCATTGATCAGCGTCGACTTTCCGGCATTGGCAACACCGAAAACCACGACATCCCGGTTATTCCGGAATATATCGATAGCCCGAAATACGTCATCGGCACCGTCTTTACCGAAATCGCTGACGACTACGATGCCCTTGGGACTCACAAATGACTCTTTGCACTGTTGTCGTATCATGGACGTGATTTTGTGCTCGGACAGCGTTTGAGGCAGAAGCTCACGCTTAGTAGCAACAATGATGATGTCCTTATCCGGCAGATGGCGGATCAGTCCGTCAACCATGCTTTCCGGCAAGTGAAATAAATCTATGACCCAGAGAAACAAAGCATCCATGGATGCCAGTCTGGCCAGAAGATCTTCCGTTTTTATCAGACCCGAAGAAGAAGTAACAAGATCTCCGTAATGTGTAAGCCGGTAACAGCGTTTGCATAAAGCTGAATCGGCTTTTGGGGTGTATCCTTTTTTGCTCGGATCAATGGTCTGCAATGGTACCCCGCAACCCTGACAATAATGAATATGCTCAGTCATTAGTATTCCCTTTCTTTACCAATAAACGCCGTTCCAACCAGCGGCTGAGGCGTGAAAATACGATATCTCTTGAGGAAATCGGTTCCACATAGATTGAAATCATCCCATGCATTGCGGCACCCAACACATCAGTAAGCAGCTGATCACCGATACAGCAAACCTGCTGTGAAGTACAGTGATTCTGTTGAAGGATTTTCTTGTAGTAACGTGAAAACGGTTTAAACGCAAATCCGTATCCATTCAATCCATACGTTTCTTTGATCACATTGAGGCGTCTGATCCGATTGTTCGACAGTAAAACCACCGAAAACCCCATCGCCGATGCCTGATTGAGCCAAGTCAGTTTTGCCTGGTCGATCACATCCTGATGATGCGGCGTCAGTGTATTGTCTATATCGATGACCAAAACAGTGATGCCGGATTCTTTCAGTGGTAACAACTCGATCGATTCAACATTTTTCACGATACGGTCGGGGCGCAGTTTTTTGATCATGAAATTCCTCCGTGTCTATTATACCAAAAACTGTCGGTTTTCTGTGAAAAGTATTGCACATTCGATGCAAACTTCTTTCAATTATGCTATTTATATACAAGGTGAGAAAAATGAATGTTCAATTATGTATACTCAATGCACAAGGTGTGATCCTTGATGTCAACAAACCGCTGATCGACTGTTGGAAGCAGACGGCAGAGAAAAATCGCATCGCCATCCCGGATGAGTTTTTCGAAAGTATCTTAGGTGCAGGGTACGATCAGCGAATCAAAGCATTCTATCAATATCCTCATTTGGCAGCCCTTGAGAGAGAAGTGTTGGAACTTCATCAAAAACAACCGGTCAGCCTGCATCCGAAAATCAATGAGTTGTTGGATTTTTTAAGAAGCAGGGGCATCAAAATCGCCATCGTCAGTGACAGCCGGCGTCAGGACATCCTGCCGCTGATCGATCCGATCATGAAAGAATACGATATTTCTGTATTGGTTTGTTCCAATGAAGTACTCAACGGAAAACCGGATCCCAACATATATTTCAAAGCAGCCAAACTGAGTGATGTCAAACCGCTTCACACCTTGGTTGTCGATGATTCGCGTAACGGCTGCTACGCCGCTCATCTGGCCTTTATGCGAAGCGTATTCATTATGCATGCTTTGCCCTTAAGCGAACGGTTGTTTAAGTACAGTTACCGGCAGACCGACAGTCTGACCGACATCATCCAAATCATCCAATCTGAAAATGACCCGAAGGTCATTTTTTTATTCTTCCAAGTCCAAAGCCATCATTTCCAACGAAGTGTTTTCGGTTTTTACCGGAATATCGATGATCGGCACTTCCTCAATGCCTTTGATCAGCGAATACCCGGAATCGATCGGCAGTGCGCTGCTGAAAGTCGCATCTTTGGCCATGATTGCAACATCCTTGATCATCACGGTCTTAAGCGAGCCATTTAACACATCAAATGAGTCATAGACCGAACCGGTCAGGATATAGCGGACTTTTTGAGGGTTCGATTTGACCTTTTTTGCTACCGGTTCTCCGCGGACCGGACGGTTGGTCCGGGTGATTTCATTGGCCCGGATACGCTTGCTTGTTCCTTTTTCACTTAAGATGGATACATAATCCGAGTCCTTTACCAGTCGGCAGGCATAGGCAATCGCATCCCCCGCGGTCAGGTTCAAAGCCTTGACCCCTTTGGACTTGCACTGAACCGCAGGAATCTGGTTTTGACCGTAACGGGCCAGATAGCCGCCTTCACTGATGATCAGTACATCATGAGGTTCACCGACCAAGAAAGCCGAAACGATTTCCGACTTATGATTTAGTGACATGGCCGTGGATACTTTACTGTTGCGCACCAGCACCCAATCCGGTGCCGGAGTCTTTTTGATAAACCCGTCGTTGGACACGGTCACGATCCACTGATACGTCTGGAAATCCTTAAACAAAAATGCACCGACGATTTTATCTTCATTTTCGCCTTTTACCCACTGGTTCAAGTGCGTACCGATTTCCTTGTATTTCGCCTCATCGATCTGATACACCGGCAGATAGGCGTAATTACCTTTTTTTGTAATCAGAATCAGTGTGTCAAGCGTATCACATTCCAATGTACCAATCAGTTTATCGCCTTCTTTCAGACCGGTCAGTCCTTCCGAAGCCGTTTTAGACCGCATCGAAACCCGCTTGAGATAGCCGTCTCTCGATACGGTAACGACGACCCGTTCATTGGCAATCATGCTCAGTTTATCGATGACGATTTCGGATACTTCCTTTTCGATCACGCTGCGACGCGGGATCGAGAATTTCTCTTTGATTTCCTTTAACTCTTTGATGATGACGCTGCGCAGCATTTCGGGCTGTTCAATGATGGTTTTCAGGTACTCCATCTCATTGATCAGCAAGGCAAATTCCTCGCGCAAAGCAAAGATATCCGTGTTGGTCAGACGATACAGACGCAGGGTGACGATGGCTTCTGCCTGGGCATCGCTGAAATCAAATGCCTTACACAGTCTTGCCTTGGCATCGGCTTTATCCTTCGATGAACGGATGATCGCAATGATTTCATCCAGGATCGAAACCGCTTTAATCAGGCCTTCGAGAATATGCAGACGGTCTTCCATCTTGGCATAGCGGTACTGACTGCGTTTGAGCACGACCTCTTTGCGATGGGCAATATATGCGTCGAGCAGGCCGAAAATCCCGAGCTGAACCGGGCGCTGATGGACGATAGCTACCATATTGATATTGTAAGATACCTGCAGATCCGTGCTTTTGTATATGACATTGGTAATCAGATTCGCATCGGTTTCTTTACGCAGATCGATCACGATCCGCAATCCGTTACGATCGGATTCATCTCTGACGTCAATGATACCATCAACGGTCTTGTTGAGCCGGATATCGTCCAGTTTTTTCACGACATTCGCTTTAATGACTTCATAAGGAATTTCGGTAATGATGATCTGTTTGATCGTTTTGGTTTCTCTGACTTCCAGCTTGCTGCGGATGATCACTTTGCCCTTACCGGTCGCAAAATAATCACGGATGCCTTCTTCGCCCTGAACGATTGCCCCGGTCGGAAAATCCGGACCCTGACAGATGTCCATGATTTCCTCCAAGGTACAATAAGGCGTATTCATGCGGTAGATCGTCGCATCGATGATTTCACCGAGATTGTGGGGCGGGATGTTAGTTGCGTATCCGGCGGATATCCCGGTTGCACCGTTGACCAGCAGTTGCGGATATCCGGCCGGTAACACCGTCGGTTCCTGGGTCGTATCATCAAAATTCAGAGTAAACGGAACAGTCTGCTCCTCGATATCGGTGAGCAGGTTTTGGGCGAACGCCGAAAGTCGTGCTTCGGTATAACGCATGGCCGCCGCCGGATCATCATCGATCGATCCGTTATTGCCCTGCATATCGACTAAAGGGATATTCATTTTCCAGGGTTGCGACAGGCGCACCATGGCTTCGTAGACACTCGAATCCCCGTGGGGATGATAATTACCTATGACCAGACCGACGGTCTTTGCGGACTTACGGTAGGGCTTATCGGCGGTATTGCCGTCACTGTGCATCGCATACAGGATGCGTCGCTGGACCGGCTTGCAGCCATCGCGCGCATCCGGCAGCGCCCGATCCTGAATGATGTATTTAGAATAGCGGCCGAAGCGGTCTTCCATCACATCTTCAAGCGCCAGTGTTTTAATCACTGATTGATCGTCCGCCATAGCCACCCTCCTTTGCGATTTGTTCTTCCATGGTAAAAGCCACATGCTCCTCGATCCAGTCGCGGCGCAGGTTGGCTTTGTCACCCATCAGTATGCTGACTTTCTTATTTGCCATCAAAGCATCCTCGATGCTGATCTGAATGAGTGTCCGGGTCTTCGGGTTCATGGTGGTCTCCCAAAGCTGATCGGCATTCATTTCGCCCAGTCCTTTATAGCGTTGAAGCTCACACCGCCCCAGACTTTCCCGTTTCAGACGAAGATCATCGTCATCATAGGCATAGACTGACTGCTTCCCTTTGGTCAGTTTGTATAACGGCGGCAATGCGATATACACTTTGCCGGCATCGATCAGCGGACGCATATAGCGATAGAAGAACGTCAGCAGCAATACCTGAATATGGGCACCGTCGGTGTCCGCATCGGTCATGATGATGATTTTCTCATAGTTACAGTCGCTTACTTCAAAATCCAATCCAACTCCTGTACCCAAGGCATGGATGATGGTATTGAGCTCTTCATTTTTCTCGATGTCGCTTATACTTGCTTTTTCGGTATTGAGCACTTTACCGCGCAACGGTAAAATCGCCTGAAACTTCGAATCGCGGCCTTGCTTGGCACTGCCTCCGGCAGAATCCCCTTCCACAAGAAACAGCTCATTTTTCTTGCTGTCTTTGCTTTGCGCCGCAGCCAGTTTTCCGGAAAGCAGACGCTCGCTTTTACCGTTCTTTTTGCCCTTGCGAGCTTCCTCACGGGCCTTTCGGGCGGCTTCACGCGCCAGATACGCCCGCTGGATCTTTCTGACCAGTTCCAGGGCGAATTCACGGTTTTCCTCAAAGTAGTACGAGAGCTTCTCGCTGAGCAGACTTTCGACCGCCGTTTTTGCTTCGACCGTGCCCAGTTTGCCTTTGGTCTGTCCTTCAAACTGTAACAAATGCTCAGGAATGCCGACCGAAATGATCGAGGTGCATCCTTCGCGGATATCCGAACCTTCGAAATTCTTATCTTTCTCTTTCAGAAGGTTATTCTTGCGCGCAAACTCATTGACCGCTTTGGTAAGTGCCGTTTTAAAGCCGACCTCATGGGCACCGCCGTCTTTGGTACGGACCAGATTGACAAAGGAATAGGTTTCTTCCGAATACGAGTCGGTAAACTGAATGGCACAGGCCACATCGATATCATTGACTCTGCCCTCGATGATGATCGGTTTGTTCATCGTCACCCGGTCTTCATTGATATACTGCATAAAGGCCAGCAGGCCTTTCTGATACACGAACGTTTCCGTTTTATGGGTACGTTCATCGGTAACGATAAAGGTGATTCCGTTAAGCAGAAAAGCACTTTCCCGGCAGCGCTCTAAAATCCAGTCTAAATGGAATTCGACGACCGGGAATATCTTTCTGTCCGGTTTGAATCGGACTGTACTGCCGGTCTTATTGGTTTTTCCGATTTCTTTTAACGGGAAGAGTTTGCTGCCGCCCTTTTCAAACCGTTTGGATACGATTTTCCCGTGATTGCTGACGGTGACTTCCAGCCACTCCGATAAGGCATTGACTACTGATGCACCGACGCCGTGCAGTCCTCCGGCAGTTTTATATCCGCCTTGGGAAGTAAACTTTCCGCCGGCGTGAAGCACGCGGAAAATGACGTCAAGCGTGTTGACGCCGGATTCATGAAGTCCCGTAGGCATGCCGCGGCCTTCATCTTCAATGCGGATAACATCATCTTTTTCAATGGCGACGACGATCTTTTTGCCATAGCCGTTGAGTGCTTCATCGATGGCATTATCCAATATTTCCCATACCAAATGATGAAGGCCCCGTGCGTCGGTCGAACCGATGTACATGCCCGGACGTTTCCGTACGGCTTCAAGGCCTTCTAAGATTTGGATGCTCGATTCATCATAATTGCTTTTACTCATTTCTGACTCCCATCTTGTTATATTATACAAAAAGTTATCATGGTTTTAAATAGACATTGCCCCTGTTTATGGTAAAATGGCAGTGAGGTGATAGTATGGATATTTTGATCATGGTCATCCTGGGATACGTTTTTGGGTCGATCCCCTGGGCCTTGATTATAGGGAAAGTATTTTATAAGACGGATATCCGTCAGCATGGTTCCGGGAATTTAGGCGGAACCAACGCCGGCCGCGTTTTGGGGAAAAAGGCCGGTATCTCCGTGGCTTTGATGGACTCGCTGAAAGGTTTTATCGCAATCGGTATCGCGGTAACATTTTTCTCGAAAGAAGCCGGGATCGCCGCCGGATTGGCGGCGGCCTTTGGTCACTGCTATCCGATATTTGCCAATTTCAAAGGCGGAAAAGCCGTTTCGACCGCTTTTGGCTATCTGCTGGGTGTTTCGGTATTTATAACCGGGAATCCGCAGTACTTGTTTCTGATTCCTTTGGTCACATTCTTCGGTATATTGAAACTGACGAAAATCGTTTCACTCTCATCGATGATCAGTGTCACCTTGGCCGCCATCCTGACATACTTCCTACAGCCGGATTTGTATGTGTTCCTGGCTATGGTCGTCATTGCCGGTTTGGTCATCTGGCGTCACCGCTCCAATGTGCAGCGTATCCTGAGCAATACTGAACGTAAGATCACTTGGATGTAATCAGTCGGATCATAAGTTCATTGATTGCTTTTGTCAAAATGGGACTTTCACAAAGTCCTTTTTTTATGCACTCACATGCGTGTTCGATGTAATGGGTAAACTCTGAGGGCTGATCCACGGTGAATGTTTCAATGTTTCCGTCATATCGGACCAGTGTGACCGTATCGCTCTTCCAGAAGTTTGGCAGAAGGATCCATCCTTCTGTGCCGTAGATCCGTGCTTCTTTCAGTCCTTCGACACAGATGGCACTGCTTAAGGAAGCAATGACTCCGGAAGTGAATTTCAATTGCATATGGGCATATCCGTCACAACCGGTACCCATCGGATATCGGACGACGGATACGGATTCAATCTGACTGCCAAACAAAGCCAGTGCATAAGAAATCGGATAGACTCCCACATCAAACAGCGATCCTCCTCCATGATCGGCATCATACGCCCAGTGATCCATCGGTCCGGCAAAATCATAACAGTATCCGGCTTCGATGGCATATACTTGTCCCAGATGACCCTGATCGATCCATTCTTTTACTTTAAAGGTCGTAGGTAAGAATGATGTTTTCTGTGCTTCCATTAATAACAATCCCTTTGAGAAAGCCAAGTCAAAACACTCGTTTAAATCATCCACATCGTATAGCATCGGTTTTTCACAGATGACGTGTTTTCCGTGTTGAAGCGATTTCAATATCCACTCTTTATGCAATGCCGCCGGCAATGCGATATATACTGCGTCTACGACATCGCACTCGACCAGACCCTGATAATCCGTATGTACACCGATGTCATACTGCTTTGCGTAGTCCGAAGTTTTTTGAAAATCACGTCCGCCCACTGCACTGATGACGGCCTGCTGACTGTAAGAGACTCCTTTAACAAATCGGTGACTGATTTTACCGGGACCCAAGATCCCAAAGCGGATTTTACTCATATACATCCTCCAGATAGATTTCTTCGGCTTGCTGCTTCGTGATCACGCCCGTCTCGACCATATCATTCAATACTTTTTTCTGACGCACTTTCGCCCTGTCAAAATGATTGCTTAGCTGAAAGCGTGAAGGTGACTGCGGTAAACCGGCCAGCAGGCTCGCCTGTCCTAAAGTCAGCTGATCAGGCTGACGTCTGAAGTACCCCCATGAAGCCCGTTTGATTCCTGTAAAGCCGTCTCCGTAATAGTTCATATTCACATATAACTCCAAGGTTTCATCTTTACTGATCGTTTTTTCGATATCATACAGAAGAAAGACTTCCGCGACTTTACGTAGGATATTGAACCGGTAATCGAAGTAGAGATTTTTTGCAACCTGCTGGCCGATCGTACTGCCGCCTTCAAGAAATTCAAAATTTCTCAGGTTTGTCCACGCTGCCCGTCCGATGGCACGTACGTCCAGCCCGGTCCGCTCATAAAATCGGCGGTCCTCAACAGCCACGACCGCACGCAGAAAAAAAGGATCGATTTGCTCAAGAGACACATAGTGTTCTGAAGACTGAACGTTTGCGATCGCTTCATTCAGCGGCGTTTCTGCGATGACGGTTCGATACTGAATGTATCCGGCCAGAATTAAAAGCAGCCCGGATATCAATACCGCCACCAGCAACCTTGTCAGCCATTTTCTGATAAATTTCATTTTATCACCAGACTCATTATACCAAATGAGCTAAAGAAAACACAGTTCCCTGTGCTTACTTGTATTGTTCCATTGATTTCATGATTTGGCGGATTTGTGCTTCCGAGGGTTTGCGCCCCATCTGCATAAACATCGCGCGAATCATTTTTTCGTTAATCGGCGGATTTTCTTTCAGTTGTTTCAAAAATGTTTTGCGTGTGAAATAGTATCCCAATCCACCGCCGACCAGCAGTCCGACCACCAGACTTAACAGACTCATCCAAAAATCATTCATAACACGTTCACCTTCCCTTACCTTGTCATTTTACAGTTTTTGTCAGCCATTTACAAGTGAAAGTTATAAGGGCAGATTGAGAATGAACCAACCGCCCAGAAACAGACTCAAAAGATTGGCCAGCAGTACGGTAAAAAATAATCTGACTTTCTTTTTCTCCCTGACCGTCAACAGGAAAACGACCTCTTCGACAATGATGATCACAGCTTCATAAACGATCAGACCGAATATCATATACACATTTTCGGGACGCCCGGAATTGATCATAACATTCAAAAACCCCTGAGTGATCAGATTGACGATCAAAAACAAGATCCAGGTCCTTCTTTGGCGATATCCCATCAGAAAAAATATCAGTCCTTCAAGGATCAGGGTCGATAACAAACGCAATGAAATCAGGGATGCGTTGCGCTCAAAAGTCGTTCCTTCAATCAGCGTCAGCGTCTGCATATCCAACGTAAACAACTCATTATAACCGCTGCCTCGGATATCATGACGAATGGAATACTGCCGGTTATCCAAGGTAATGATAAATGTTGCATCCGATCCGTCAATGGGTTTACTGTGATCAAAATTTGCGATCGAGTGGTAATAAAAACGGATGTACGTCTCAAGTTTGTTGTTTCGCACAACCCCGGGTATGACATAACCGTCTACAATCAGTACCCCATCGATGTGATCATAGGTTCCGGGCACGACGATCCACACCATCGGCGGTTCCGCCGCATTGGCAGATACGTCAGCCACCGACATCCAAACTGAAAAAAACAAGAATAAGATGATAAATACTATTTTTTTCATAGATGTATCCTCACCCTCATTGTACACGAAAAAAGGAAGAAATTCTTCCCTTTATCCTTCATTTTCAACGCTTCTTGAGGCAAGTTTGCGCTCATAAGGCGTCAGGTATTTCTTGCGCAGCCGGATGGCATCCGGCGTCACTTCGACCAGCTCGTCATCCGCAATAAACTCCAAAGCTTTCTCCAGTGTCAGCTGAATCGGCGGAGTCAGCCGCATCGCTTCATCATGCCCGGTGGAGCGGATCGCCGTCAGCTTCTTGTTTTTGGTCGGATTGACCTCCATATCCAAGTCGCGGGAAGCAATCCCCAAAATCATTCCCTGATAGACCGGGGTCTGCGGTCCGATGAAGAACTGTCCGCGCTCCTGAAGGTTAAACAGCGCATAGGTCATGGCTACTCCGGTTTCCGTAGAAATCATGACACCGTTGGTGCGGGTCTGAATTTCACCGACCATCTCGCCATATCCGTCAAATTTGCGGACCATGACCCCTTCCCCGCGGGTGTCATTGATAAACTCGCCGCGATAGCCGATCAGTGCCCGCATCGCTGCACGCCAGTACATGACAGTGATGCCCATATGCTCATCCATTTTGACCATGTTTGCTTTTCGGATGCTCATTTTATTGATGACCGTTCCGACATACTCGTTGGGAACGGTGATAACGACCTGTTCCATCGGCTCCATCTTGACACCGTTGACATTTTTTGTGATGACTTCAGCTTTGGATACGGCCAGTTCATACCCTTCCCGACGCATATTCTCGATCAGGATGGTGATATGAAGTTCGCCTCTTCCGGAAACTTTAAACTTATCGGCACTGTCAGTATCTTCGACTTTCAGTCCGACATTGACTTCTAATTCTTTTTCAAGCCGTTCGCGAATGTTTCTCGAGGTAACGTACTTTCCGCTTTTTCCGGCAAAAGGCGAAGTGTTGACTAAAAAGTTTATCGACAGCGTCGGCGGTTCGATCGGAATGTTGGGCAGCGGTTTGGGATCGGCAATGTCACAGACGGTTTCCCCGATCGATATATCCGCAATCCCGCCAATCAAAACGATATCGCCGGCAACCACTTCTCTGACTGAGACGCGCTTGGTTCCCTGATAAATAAACAGCTGACTGATGACCTGACGGCGCAAAAATCCGTGCACATCGGCGATCAGCACCGGCATGCCTACCCGAAGGATTCCCTGAAACAGCCGTCCGATTCCGATGCGTCCGATATATTCATCGTACGCCAGTGAGCTGACTTGCATTTGCACGGGCTCTTGGGTTTTATCCGGATAGCATCCGGCATGGTCGATGATCGTCTCGATCAGCGGCAGGATCGAATCGGATTCGTCTTCGATATTTCTTTTAACGATGCCTTCACGGGCTACGCCATACAAAATCGGAAAGTCCATCTGTTCCTCGCTGGCTTCCAGCTGCAAAAACAGATCATACACCATATCGACCACTTCGATGGCCCGCTGGTCTTTTTTGTCGATTTTGTTGATCAGAAGGATCGGTTTCAATCCGCGTTGCAGCGATTTCTGAAGTACGAAACGGGTTTGCGGCATCGGTCCTTCGGAAGAATCGACCAGCAAAATCACGGTGTCGACCGTCGCGATGATCCGTTCGACTTCACTGGAAAAATCGGCATGCCCCGGAGTATCCACGATGTTGATTTTAATGTCCTGATATTGAATCGAGCAGTTTTTGGAGTAGATCGTAATCCCGCGTTCGCGTTCTAGGTCGTTGGAGTCCATGACCTGTTCGATGTTGAGTTGGTTTTTTGCCAAGGCCCCGCCCAAAGACAGAAAGGCATCGACCAAGGTGCTCTTGCCGGCATCGACATGGGCGATAACCGCAATATTGATAATCTTTTGATTCATAAAATCCTTCTTTCATTCAACCGCCAAAAAAAATACCTGTTGACCAGGTATTTTAAGTTGGCCCAGTAGGCGATATATATTCCCTGTTTGTGCAGGTGGGTACCCTGTGCTTACGTTTAGGATTCCTGATGAAATCAGGCATTCACACCGGCAGGCAACATCCGGGCTCCCTTATATCGAAATGTTGGAAATAAATTGATCCTTCTGGGCAACTTCATTATAACATAATCATTTTAAAAAGAAACATCTTGACTTTTATGTGAAATTCCGTAAAATATACGTCTATTTGACCACCGTTAAGTGTAGTTCATCCAGCTGCTTGGTTTCGACCGGCGTCGGCGCATCGGTCAGCGGACAGCGGGCGGAAGCATTTTTCGGAAAGGCGATGACATCGCGCAGCGACTCTGAGTTGGTCAGGATCATGGCCAGTCGGTCCAATCCAAAAGCGATGCCGCCATGGGGCGGTGTCCCGTATTTAAAGGCATCCACGAAGAATCCGAAGCGCTTTTCGATTTGTTCTTCACTGAAACCGATCAAGGAGAACAGTTTCGACTGCATCTGCTGATCATAAATACGCAAGGAGCCTCCGGCCACTTCAAAGCCGTTGAGCACCAGGTCATAGGCGCACGCCTTGACTGAGAGCGGATCACTGTCGAGCAAGTGAGCATCCTCTTCTTTCGGTCGGGTGAAGGGATGATGTCGGGCAATCAGACGGTCTTCTTCGGCATCATGTTCAAACAGCGGAAAGTCGACGACCCAGGCAAATTCAAACTGATCTTCACTTACAAGTTTCAGGGTGTCACGGAAGTAGGTGCGTAAAGCACCGGCAGCGATGCAGGCTTTTTCCCACGCATCCGCAACCATCAGCACCAAATCGTTTTCCGACAGGCTGAGCTGTCCCATCAGGGCGGCTTTTTCACTTTCCGAAAGGAATTTGGCGGCCGGTCCTTCGATTACACCATTGACAAGTTTCACGACGACCAAGCCCTTAGCGCCATATTTCTTGGCCAGATCGGTCAGTGCATCGATCTCTTTGCGGGTGATTGAAGCATAGTCCGGGATGACCAGTGCTTTGATTGAGCCTTTCGTTTCGATCACACTGGAAAACACTTTAAACTCACTTGCCGAAAACAGATGGGTCACATCGTTGAGGTGCAGTCCGTAGCGGATGTCCGGCTTATCGACGCCATAGCGATTCATGGCTTCTTCGAAAGGAATCCGACGGAAAGGCACAGGCAAATCACGTCCCATGACATTTTTAAACACGTTGACCATCATGTTCTCCATGATTGTCTGAAATTCAACTTCACTCAAAAAGGAAGCCTCGATATCGACTTGAGTGAAGTCCAGCTGTCTGTCAGCCCGTAAGTCCTCATCGCGGAAGCAGCGGGCTACCTGATAATAGCGTTCAAAGCCGGCGATCATCAGCATCTGCTTGAAGATTTGCGGGCTTTGGGCCAAGGCATAAAACTCACCGGCATGCACCCGTGAAGGTACCAGATACTCACGAGAACCTTCCGGTGTCGATTTGGTCAACAGCGGGGTCTCGACTTCAATAAATCCTTCATCATCAAGGAAATTGCGCATCGCTTTGGTGATGGCGTGGCGCTGCATCAGCTTCTTTTGCATCAGCGGACGGCGCAAGTCCAGATAGCGAAAGCGCAGACGCGTATCTTCAAGAGCATCGGTTTCATCGGCGACGATGATCGGTGTGGTCGCAGCCGTGTTGATTATGGTGACCTCTTCGACGATGATCTCGACTTCGCCGGTCGGCAGTTTCGGGTTTTTGTCCTTACGCTCCACCACCGTTCCCTTTATTTCAAGAACGTATTCATTTCGGACGTCTTTGACTTTCTCGGACAGCGCTTCGTTAAACACGCACTGAATGATGCCGGTGCGGTCACGGATGTCCATAAAGACGATCGATCCGAAGTTACGGCGTTTGGCAACCCATCCGATGATCGTGACCGTTTGTGAAACATGGTGTATTCTGAATTCTCCGTTGGTATGTGTTCTGTTCATGATCTCTCCCCTATTCTTCACTTTCGCCTTCGCCATGACCGTGATCATGATCGCAGACGTGATTTTCATCGAGCCAGTGATCGAGCTGATGAATGATATCGCTGTACGGTACTTCCAGTTGCTCTTGAGTTTTGACATTCTTCATTTTGACGACCTGCTTGGCCACCTCATCATCTCCGACAAAAATCAAAACCGAGGCGTCCAGCCGTTGTGCTGTTTTAAACTGCGCTTTCATCGACCGTTGTAAAACGTCAAGCTCACTGCTGAAGCCGTACCCCCTGCAAAATGCGGTCAGTTGCATCGCCACGGTCAGTACTTCCTTGGACAGCGGCATAATGTACACATCCAGCCCTTTCGGTTGACTTAAGTCAATGCCTTCCGCATCACACGCCACCATCAGACGTTCGATGCCCATGCCAAAGCCGATGCCCGACACGGAAGGACCGCCGAAATATTCGACCAATCCGTCGTAGCGGCCGCCGCCGAAGATCGTGGATTGCGATCCCATTTTTTCATTGTTGCTGACGACTTCAAAGACGGTATGGGTATAGTAGTCCAATCCCCTGACCAGCCGGTCACTGACTTCGACCGTCATGCCCAGCTGTTCGACATAATGGATGACATCCTTGAAATATTCTTTGGATTCTTCATTGAGATAATCCTGGATTTTCGGTGCGTTAAGCACAGCCGGATGCTGTGCGTCCACTTTGCAGTCAAGAATGCGCAGCGGGTTCTGCTCGTAGCGGCGGTGGCAGTCGGGGCACAGACTGTCCAGTGTCAAAGCGAAATGCTCTTTCAGTGCCTGACGGTAGGCTGCCCTGGATTCATCATCGCCCAAGGTATTAACCAACACCTTTAAATCTTTCAGACCGATGGCCGAGACAAAGGCAAAGCCCAGATGAATGACTTCCGCATCGACCAGCGGGCTTTTGGCACCGATAAACTCGACCCCAAACTGATGGTGGATGCGCAGACGCCCTTTTTGCGGTCGCTCATAGCGCATGTTGGGTCCGATATAGTAGAACTTCTCCGGACTGTCAGGATTAGCATACATTTTATGTTCGACATAACTGCGGATCAGTCCCGCCGTCCCTTCCGGTCGCAGGGTCAGTGAGCGTCCGCCGAAATCATTGAAGGTATACATCTCTTTATTGACCATGTCCGAACTGTCGGATTCGCGTTTGAACACTTCCGTATGTTCAAATACCGGCGTGCGGATTTCTTCGACATGATACAAGTGTGTGAATTTCCGGATGAGGTCTTCGATCGCATGCCATTTGGTAATTTCAGTGCCAAAGACATCCTGAGTGCCGCGGGGGCCTTGATAATTTGCCATAGTTTCCTCCTTTGAAACAAAAAAAGCGCCTGTTTAAGGACGCTTAACGTGGTACCACCTTAATTTCCTGTCGCATGGACAGGACACTTAAATCCTTAACGCGGAAGACGGGATTTCCTACTGATTTCAGAAATCCTCCTTGCAAGTGTCAATCATCAGTTGCATACAGACAGCTTCCACCAACCCTGTCCTCTCTAGTGTATTTCCCTGACGACCTCTTGTTCATCGGATATAGCGGTATTTTACCATAGAATGCATCACAGTTCAATCACTCAGTTTTGCAATACTGATATTCCAAATCGCCTTAATGATACATTTTGATAAGCATGCGAGACAAAAAGAAGTCACGACTTGATGTGTAGCCAGCTCCCTTGAGGACTTCACTCACACCGCTTAACCGGTTCTTGGCATCAAAGCCATACGTAATCGCATGTCCCTGACTGTCCGTGATCTTCGACAGGCGATTGGCCAAATCGTATTCCAGATAAGTGATGATGTTGCGCAGGTTGTCTTTAACGATGGCTAGACTGCCGGAAGCGTCATAGCGGTATTCAAACTGCGGCGACGATTTTTTGTCGATGGTCACACCAATGACAAGATCGATGGAACTGATAAAAATGTTTAGACTAATGTCAATGGTTCAAACTCAACATCCTTATTCAATTTATGCTTGACAAGCAGCTGATAAAATCTCTGAGAAACAATGATTTGACTTGCACATATAACACCGGGGCCGAACGTTTCATGTGACTTTATGATATCACATTCAAGATTGGCGAAGATTTCTCTTCTAAAAGTCAGTTCCCTGCCGGTTGTAATGTACTTCTCATGTCCGCACTTTTTACATACAATAGTTGATTTGACGGACTTTGATGAAGGAAGAAATCCCGGTTCAAGAATTCCTTGTACAATGACTTGGTGAATGTTTTCCAATACCAAGTCTGTCTTGTTTTTGATTACGTCTAAGAATTTCAAACCCGTTATGTTACCGTCGGAAATGATTTTCATCGCTGCGGAACTGACAAACATCTCATCCTCAACCCAATTGATAGATAAAAAGTGCCTTTTCCCCCAGGACGGAACTTTCTTCAATCTGAAACTATCTTTTTGCTTCAGTCCGCATCCACATCCATCACAGTAATTAGAACTGTCATAAGTCACCCCGTTGGTTTTATAATACGTCTCCGGTTGAGGATATTCGAATCTGAACGTCGGACGGATGGTAAGCCACTCCGCTTTCTCAAACTCTTCTGGAGTAAAAATGGTATCGATCATGGACGAAGTATGTTCACTTTGAAGAACCTTATAAAGTTGATCGATCCATTCTTCCTCCTCAAAAAGGTAGACAACTTGCAGTGTGGACTCGCTTTTTTCAAACACTGCGTTTCTTTCCTTGAGAAAATCCACAAACTCCTTGCTCCTATTCCCTTTGGCGTATACTATTCTGTGTCGATATCTCATGTTTTGTTTACCTCCTATCGAAATATAGTGCTCTTGGCCGCATCTAGTAATGCAGGATAATCATGGTAAATATCCTGTGCAATTTCCCAAATTTGAGCAGGTTCTAGACTCTTGTATTTTGTCCCGTATTTTATCGCCTCGCGCCATTTTTTCGTAAAATCAAGATGCTCTGATTTTGTGAGAACAACGCTTAACATCGAATCTGAGTCTGATATATCCAAAGCATCCTTCAATCGTTTTTCAATCACGTGATGAACTTCAAGTCCTTTTCCTCTAGTGTGCTTTCTCAGCTCTCTATAGGAATCTATTCCATTCTCCGCAGCTTCGTTAAGATTCCCAAAAGCTTTTGCTCCATCTTTAACGCTATCTGCTACTTCAGAAATTTTATTCGCAGCTTTGATCGCCCGAGTAGTTTCCCCAACACCGGTAACAATGGGAAGCAGATCAATGGCATCGCCCACCAATCCAGCCCATGCCCAAGGATCCTTTGGATTCTGAACGACTTCCCAAATGCTGAATCCTAAGGAAACTACATCAAACGCCGTTTCCCAGAACATTCCCCCGGAGTCCGAGCGGTTGATGGGTTGATTCCCACAATAAGCATAGACATTATTGCCTGAGAATCCCTGACCGGTTGACACAAAGATATCCGCACTGATAAACCGCTTGATGGAAGGATCATAGTAACGGC
>DDYT01000019.1 GCA_002348095.1 Erysipelotrichaceae bacterium UBA2227
TACATCAAGTCCAAAGCCCTGGAGTTTATGATCAATCATGAGCGCAGCTGGTTTTACATCGGTGGACAAGTCGGGGTGGGAAAGACCCACATCTGTACCGCCATTGTCAACCGGCTGATGGAGCAGGGACATCCGGCCAGGTATATGTTGTGGCGCGATGAGATCGTCCGGCTTAAAGCGATCACGATGGAAAGTGTCGACTATCAACAAGCCATCGATCAATGGAAGAACATCGAAGTCTTGTATATCGATGACTTGTTTAAAACCGAGAAAGGAAAACCCCCGACCCAGGCAGACATTCAAATCGCCTTTGAGATCATCAACCATCGCTACAACAACAAGGACAGAATCACCCTGTTTAGTTCCGAAAAGCTGATCAATGAACTGTTGGACATCGATGAAGCCATTGGCTCGAGGATCTATCAAATGGCGAAGTATTATACGATTGAGATCCAACATGACAAACGTAAAAACATGAGATTGAAATGAGGAAAAATCAATGAATAAATATCGCAGAGACGTCGAATATTACCTCTACAACCGTCACCAGTTACGGACCAGTCCCAACAAGGAAGAACAAGCCTGGTCCACCATCATTGAGACGGTCTATAGCCGTTATGAGCAATCCGAAATGGGAAAACTGTTATCCATGAAGTACGATCAGAAGATCCCGGAGCAGCAGATTTTTGAAAAGCTGCACATTGAGAAGACGACCTTCTATGTCTGGCGCAATCGCCTCATCAACGAGATCACCTTGCAAGCAGCCTATATGCAACTGATCAAACCGTTCTAGGTGAGCTGATGCAATTTCAAAAAATCAACCTAGAGCAATTGGTTGTTGCAAATTATAATCCCCGCAAGTCCTTACAACCGGGAGATGCGGAGTTCGAGAAGATCCGTCGCAGCATTGTTGAGTTTGGATATGTGGAACCGATCATCGTCAACAAAGACTACACGATCATTGGGGGTCACCAACGCGCCACCGTCCTCAAAGCGTTGGGATATACCGAAGTCGATGTTGTACTTGTGGAAGTCGATAAGGTCAAGGAGAAAGCTTTAAACATCGCCTTAAACAAGATCAGCGGTGAATGGCAGATGGACAAGTTGAAGGAGTTACTCTTAGAGCTGGAGCAACACATCGACTTGGGCATGACCGGCTTTGATGATGAAGAGTTCAAAGAGTTATTGGCTTCAATGGACACCCAGCAAGCTGTTGATGATGACTTTGATGTGGATGCGGCCTTAGAGGAAATTGAAGAACCGAAGTCCAAACGAGGGGACATCTTCTTCCTGGGACCTCACCGGCTGATGTGTGGAGACAGTACCGATCCAGAGGATGTGGCCAAACTGATGAATGGTCAACTGGCGGACTTGATTGTGACAGACCCTCCGTACAACGTGAACTTTGGGGATAAGGCAGAGATGTTGAATCAAGCCTCCAATAGTAAACGCAACAGCAATCATATCCTTAATGACCACATGCCTTCGGATCAGTTCTATACCTTTCTCACCAAGATGTACCAGCTTGCCTACCAGTATCTTAAACCCGGGGGAGCGATCTATGTATTTCACAGTGAGACGGAAAGAACAAGCTTCTCCCGGGCGTTTACGGAGGCGGGGTTCAAGTTATCTCAGGTACTGATATGGGTGAAGAACTCGCTTGTATTGAGCCGGCAAGATTATCACTGGAAACATGAACCGATCCTCTATGGCTGGAAGGAGGGGACCGGTCACTACTTCATCGATGATCGGACCCAATCCACCGTCATGGATTCAAGCGAGAATATTGAGAAGCTAAAAAAGGATGAACTTCTAGAGATTCTCAAAGAACTCTATCATTCCATCCAGACAACAATACTGTATGAAAACAAGCCATCACGAAGTGAAATCCATCCAACCATGAAGCCTGTGCCATTAGTAGGAAGACTCATTAAAAACAGCAGCAAAGCGCGCCAACTGCTCTATGAACCCTTTGGGGGAAGCGGCTCGACGTTGATTGCGGCAGACCAGTTGGACCGAGTGTGCTACTGTATGGAGCTTGATCCCAAGTATGTGGATGTGATCATCAAACGCTGGGAAGAACATGTCAAAATAACTAAGTAGAGAAGCAACAAAAAGCTAGTGAGTTATCACTAGTTTTTTTAGGTTTCACAATACAACAATAGAAAATTACAATGAATTATTTTATAGAATCGTGATAATATTAATTAAAGGAGTGTGGGGTATGAAAAAACTCAAAATAATATTTATTCTTTTTGCCATTTTTATTTCTGGATGCAGTTCTTTAGTTATGCCTGATTTGAAAAACACAAGTGAATCGATCGCAATCAAAGTATGTACGGATAATAATCTAATACCGACTGTTGTTTATGAGTTCAGTGATGTTACCGAAGAAGGTATGACAATAAAAACTGATCCAGTTGCAGGAGAGAAAGTTAAGAAAAATGATCGTATAGTTGTGTATGTGAGTAAAGGGCCAGCAAAAATCACATCAAAAGACTCAAGAATGAGTTGGTGGCATACATTTGGTTCTGAAAGTGATGATTGGATCTTCTATTCACCGTATATTGAAGAAGGACAATTGAAAATTGAACTAGAAAACGAAATCAAATCAAGATACGATGTGGTCTTCAAAAATTATGGGAGTGCTATAGTTATGGGCACAACTGACATTAATGTTCCGGTGACGATTTCACAGGGAGAGAAAGCATTTAGTTTGAAAGAGGCAATGACTCTGTCTTTACCATTATCAGGATTAAATAATGTAAAACCAACAAAAGTTAAAGTAATGCTTGGATATGAAGCTAATGGAAGAGAATACACATTGAATATGGAGTTTACAATATCATGGTAATCATTTTCTAGTTGAGTAATAAAACGGACATAAGATTTTTTGAGAGCCGATATTTTGGTTTCAACCTCAGTTGTACTTGGAAACGATTGAACTTTATTGTTCGAAAATTTAAAAGGAGACTACATATGAAAACTAGTCAAAAATGGATTTACACAATTGTTTTATGGGTTTTTGGAGCTTTGCTAATGTCAGTTGCATTTGGAGATGGAGCAGGTGGAACACTTATTCAAGCTGTGATCCAGATAGGATTGACAATTTATATTTGGACAAGATCGAATGTTTCAAAACCTGAAGAGATCGGTCAAGAAAAAGGGCAAGATAGTTAATTATTTAGACCCTAAAAAATGTAAAAAGTATTGTTCTTTTATAATGCGTTAAAAAGTGGCTTTCTATGCAGGTTATTTAGTGTTTTCCGGTGTGGAGTATAATATTAAGGTTATCTTCCA
>DDYT01000025.1 GCA_002348095.1 Erysipelotrichaceae bacterium UBA2227
GCAGCTGATGGATGAACTGACAGAAGAAGCAGCGGGGTGGTTGAAATGAAAATCGCATTTCTCTTTGCCGGTCAAGGAGTTCAAAAGGTTGGGATGGGGTCGGATGTCTATCAAAAATATCCGGCATCAAAGAAAGTATTTGATGCGGTATCACTCGATTTCGATTTAAAGAAACTGTGTTTTGAAGGACCTCAGGAACAACTCAACGATACCAATTATACGCAGAGCTGTCTGCTTGTAACCTCGTTGGCTATTGCTCATGCGGCTGTGTCCGAGGGAATCATCCCCAGTGCAGTCGCAGGTTTAAGTTTAGGAGAGTATTCGGCACTTACCTTTGCCAATGCATTTCAACTGAGTGATGCGGTGGCGTTGGTAAGAAAGCGCGGACAAATCATGGCACAGGCGCTTCCTGTCGGAGTATCGTCAATGATGGCAGTACTGTCCGAAGACATTGATTTGATTGAGTCAGTATGTAAAGACGAACAGGTGACTTCCTTGGGCATCTGTGAGATTGCCAATAAAAACAGTATTAATCAGACGGTGATCAGCGGTCACATAGAAGCCCTCGATAAGGCCAAGGAACTTTTGTTGGCCAGGGGTGTTCGGCGAGTCATGCCGCTCAATGTTTCGGGAGCATTTCACAGCTCACTGCTGACCGAAGCGTCAAAGCAATTGAATGAAATTTTGGAGAATGCGGCCATTCAATCTCCGCTGATCGATGTATATTTCAATATTTCCGGGCAGAAAGAGACGGATATCGTATCGGCGTTGACCCGGCAGATTCACAGTACCGTGCAGTTTGTCAAGACCATTGAGAATATGGTTGAGGATGGTGTGGATACGTTTGTCGAGATCGGTCCGTCAACCGTGTTGTCCGGATTTGTTAAGAAAATCGCTCCGCAAGCGCGTATCTTTGCGATTGAGGATGAAGCTTCGATTGAGAAGCTGAAAGGAGAACTTGTATGAGTCGCTTGACAGTCTTAGTTACCGGAGCAGCTTCAGGCATCGGAAAGGCTTGTGCACTTACCTTTGCACAAGCGGGGTACAATGTCGTGGTCAATTATGGGCATTCCCAACAGGCAGCCCTTGAGACAGTTGAGTTATGCAAAAGTTATGGTGTTGAATCTGAAGCTGTTCAAGCCGATGTTTCCAAAAAGGAAGAAGTCGATGCGATGGTCGATCTGACACTGAAGACTTTTGGTTCGATTGATGTGTTGATCAACAATTCCGGAATCACAAAAGATAATCTGTTACTGCGGATGAGCAGTGAGGATTTTGCGGATGTGCTCGATGTCAACCTGTTGGGGACTTTCAATTGTATCAAAGCCGTGGTCAAGCCGATGATGAAAGCCCGCAAAGGCAGGATCATCAACATGTCCTCGGTCATCGGTGTGATTGGCAATATCGGTCAGGCTAATTATGCGGCTTCCAAAGGCGGAGTCATTGCTCTGACCAAAAGTGTGGCCAGAGAACTGGCGTCGCGCAATGTGACGTGCAATGCCATTGCTCCTGGATTTATTCAGACGAAAATGACGGATGTGCTCAGCGATGAAGTGAAAAGCGGGATTTTGGCTCAGGTTCCGATGGCCCGGCTGGGTCAGCCGGAGGATGTTGCGAAGGTTGCTTTGTTTTTAGCCAGTGAGTCCGCAAACTATATTACCGGCCAGGTCATCCATGTGGATGGCGGCATGGTCATGTGAGGTGAAATGATGCGAAGAGTAGTCATTACCGGAATGGGAGCCGTTTCTCCCATCGGCAACACAGTCGAACAATTGTGGAGCAGCGTACAACAAGGCAAATGTGGGATTGATTCAATATCTGCTTTTGATACCACGGATTATAAAGTCAAGCTGGCCGCTCAGGTAAAAGATTTGGATGTCGAGCAATATTTTACGAAACGCGATGTAAAGTTCAATGACCGGTTTACGGTATTTGCGAGGGTTGCGGCGAAACAAGCGCTCGCTGACTCTCAGCTCAACGTTGAATCGATTGATACAACGCAATTTGGGGTCATCGTCGGATCAGGAATCGGCGGTTTGTCTTCGTTGGAAAATGCGAAGGACAATCTCAATGAGAAAGGTCCGAATCGGATCTCACCGTTTTTTATCCCGATGACATTGATCAATCTGGCTGCCGGATCGGTTGCAATCGACTGTGGTGCTCACGGGCATTGCTCTTCGATCGTTACGGCATGTGCCGCCGGTACTGATGCGATCGGGATGGCTTTCCATAAGATTCGTGACGGTTATGCGACGTGGATGTTGGCTGGTGGCAGTGAGGCTTCGATTACACCGTTGGGTGTGGCGGGTTTTATGGTCATGCGTGCCTTGCATGAGGGCGATGATCCCAACCGGGCATCCATTCCCTTTGATGAGCAGCGCTCGGGCTTCGTCATGGGTGAAGGTTCTGCCATCGTTATGTTGGAAGAGTTGGAAAGTGCTTTAGCCCGTAAGGCTAAGATATACGGAGAGATCGTCGGATATGGTACGACATGTGATGCCAATCATATCACCGCTCCGTTGGAAGACGGTTCGATGGGTGCCTTAGCAATGACCTTAGCGGTCAAAGACGCAAAACTTACTCCCGAACATATCGATTATATCAATGCCCATGGGACGAGCACACCGCTTAACGATAAGACAGAGACATTGGCGGTCAAACGGGCGTTTGGTGACCATGCTCATAAACTATTGATCAGCTCGACCAAATCAATGACCGGCCATATGCTGGGAGCTTCCGGAGCGATCGAAGCACTCATTTCCGTCAAGGCGCTTCAGGAAGGGTTTGTTCCGGCAACGATCAACTTAGTACATCAAGATCCGTTGTGCGATTTGGATGTGGTGGCGAATGTCGGTCGAAAACATGATATTAAATATGCGATGTCAAACTCCTTGGGATTTGGCGGTCATAATGCTTCCATCGTTTTGAAGAAGTGGGAGGGCTGATTCATGATTTATAATTCCAATCAGATTCAAGAAATCATTCCGCATCGTTATCCGTTTCTTTTGGTCGATCAGATTCTTTCAATTGAAGGAAATAAAATCGTAGGGATCAAAGCGGTATCTGCCAATGAAATGTACTTCTTGGGACATTTTCCTCAGAAACATGTCATGCCTGGGGTACTGATCATGGAAGCTTTAGCTCAGACCGGTGCGGTGCTGCTGCTATCTCAAGAGCAGTTTAAAGGCAAACTGGCCTATTTTGCGGGAATGGATAAAGTGCGGTTTAAACGTCAGGTCATTCCGGGGGATGTATTGCGATTGGAAGTTGAACTGATTCAGCAGCGCGGGTCCATTGGTTTTGCCAGTGCGAAAGCTTATGTAAAAGATCAGTTAGCGGCCAGTGGGGAACTGATGTTTGCGGTCGATCTGACATGACTTATTTTCAGTGGTTTGTGGGGGTGCTTTTACTGATTCCTGCACAGATCATGGGGCATGTGCTGAAGAATAAAAGTTTCGAAGAAAAGTATGCATGGCTGCATCGTTGGTGTAGGCGTTTTATTCGAATCATCCGTATTCCGTTTAAAGTTGTCGGAGATCAGCACTTATCTTCGAATACAGTGTTCTATGCCTGTAATCACCAGAGTTTCATTGATCCGCTGTTGATCAGTGCGGCAATACCGAATCCGATGACCTACATTTCAAAAGCAGAGAATAATAAACTGCCGGTCGTTCGTGTGTGGGCGAAGAATATTGAGATGATTGCTTTTGACCGTTCGGATTTCAATGAGAATGTCGCGATGCTGCGCTCTGCGGCCAGAAAGTTGCAACAGGGAAGAAGCATTCTGATATTTCCGGAAGGGACGCGTTCAAAAACGGATCAGTTGTTACCTTTTAAGGTGGGAGCATTGCTTCCGGCGACGTTGGCGAAAGTTCCGATCGTTCCGGTGGCTTTAATTCATGCAGATTTGCTGAATCAGAAGATGCGAAGCAAAACACCTGTGATCGTTTCGATTGGCGAACCGATATATCCTGAGCAGTACAAAGGATTATCTCATCAGCAGTTGAGTGATCTGATCTTCGATAGAATCACTGCACTTAGAAAATTGTGAAGAGTCCTGAAAGGGGCTTTTTTCTGTTGACGCACTCATGTTCTGTTGCTATGATAGGGAAAATAGGGGGATAATCTATGATCAAAAGAGCAGTAGCTATGGGTGTTTTATGGGCTGTCATTGCAATGGTAGTTGCCTACTTTATATTATTGGGGTTTGATATACCGCCAACAGCCGAAGGAGCATTTTTCATGTTGATCTGTCTTATTTTGCTGCCCTTTCAAATTGGCTGTATGGCTTATCTGACCGTACTGATTGGGTCTATACGACCAAAAGCAGATAATTAAGTTAGTAAATAGGTTAAGCGAAAACCGAGTTATTTATCTCGGTTTTTATATATTAGAAAAATATTTACATTTATGATAAATATACCTTGACAGACGAGGTATATACTGGTATTATGATATTGCAAAGGAGGGATGACATGAATATAACATCCGATATCCTAAGGGGTCATACGGAGACCATCATCCTGAAACATCTGTTAGAAAAAGACAGTTACGGATATGAGATCAACAAGACCATCCAGGAGAAAACAAATTACTTATACGAGCTCAAAGAAGCTACCTTGTACTCAGCCTTTCGACGGCTTGAGGCTGCCGGATATATCGTTTCCTATTGGGGAGATGAGACCACGGGAGCACGTCGTCGTTATTACTCAATCACCACCGATGGACGCAGGTTCTATCAACAATCCAAACAAGAATGGGAAGAGGCTAAACTTTTCATTGATTCACTGATTTAGGGAGGAAGAAAATCATGATCGCAAAAATTAGAAATTACATTCAACGGGCATTTGAAGATGTACCGAAAACCAAGAAGTCGACTGAGTTGCAGGAAGAACTCATCAGCAATCTCGTCGAGAAATTTAATGACCAGCTCAGACTGGGGAAAAGTGAAGAAGAAGCATATCAGACAGTCATCGCCGGCATCGGTGATTTGAGTGAACTGACCGAAGGACTGCGTGAACGCCATGTATTATCAACCGTTACACCGGCCGATCGTAAGAAAAGCGCCTTGTTGGTAGCAATCGCTGTCGGATTGTTTATTATCAGTCCGATGATGGTCGTCCTGTTTTCCGGATTCGGATTGGATACCGTTGGGGTAGCCATGATGTTTATCAGTATTGCAATCGGGGTCGGATTATTGATTTACAATGCTGCATCCAAGCCAAAATATGTCAAAGAAGAAGAAACATTGGTTGAAGAATTTAAAGAGTGGAAGTCGAAGAATTCGAAGAATCGTGCATTGTATGATGCTCTTAGTGCGGCTTACTGGCTGATCGTCGTAGCAACATATCTGTATGTAAGTTTCAATTTCGGTGCTTTCCATTACTCCTGGATCATCTTTATCATTGCTGCTGCCATCTTTAACATTATCAAAGCGTTGTATCTGATGGGACAAAAAGATGAGTAGGCGTACCGCAGCTGCGCTGACCGCCGTCGTCTGGACATTTGTTTTGGCCGGCGCGTTAGCCGTCTTCTTTATCTTCGCACAAGGCAGCAACCCATTTACCTTCTTCAATCCCGTAAAAGGAGAAATGAAGCAATTACAACAGCAGACGGTCAACCAAGAAGTCACCTCGATATCCATTGAGTGGATCGCTGGTGGTGTACATGTAAAAAGAGCGACCGACGGTAAACTACAGTTGGTTGAAAAATCGCAGTTTGATTTGGATATGAAAGAGTGGGCGGCCGTAACCGTCAATGATGGAAAACTGACCATTAAAAGTCGGATCAAATCGGTGTGGAATGTGTTTACTTTCTTCACACCGAGCAGTTATCTGGAATTATACCTACCCGAAAAACTGTATGATACATTTGCTTTGGATGCAACGTCCGGTGAATATATCATCGAAAATCTGAGTGCCGGCAAGCTTAACTTAGAAGCAACCTCTGGTAAATTCACGGTCCGTAACGTAATCACAGATGATCTTAAAGTTGAAGTGACCAGCGGCAATCTGGACATTGAACAAACACAGACAAAGAAGGCTCATATCAAAATTACTTCCGGGGATGCGCGCTATCAGGGTGTCGTCACTGATTTGTGGAAAGTTGAGATGACCAGCGGCCGGGTGCGTGCTGATTTGCTTGAAGTTGCACCAAAGGATTTGACCATGAACATGACTTCCGGGTTGATCGAAATCACAATGATCAAAGAGGCGGATTTTACGGTTTCAGTCGAAAGAACGTCAGGTGTATTCAATGCAAACTGGCCCAATGCTTCATCAAGTTCACCATACATATATCAGTCCGGTCGTGATCAGTATCGGGTGACCATGACCAGTGGAGTCGTAACTTTCAAAGTTCAACCTTAGGCACAGAAATGTGCCTTTTGTGTTAGAATGAATGTATATTCGAGGTGACTTATGAAACAAATTCATTTATCCGAGCTCAATGTATCTTCCTTCTCTCTGTTTAACTATCAGTGGTGTCTGATCGGTGTTGCGGGTGATAAGGTCAATGCCATGACGGCCAGCTGGGGCGGTTTAGGTACGCTGTGGAACAAAGCTGTCGTAACGATTTACGTCCGTCCCAGCCGCTATACCCATGTACTGTTGGAAAGAGATGATCATTTCACCATTTCGTTCTTCGGTCAACAGCACCGTCCGGTGTTGAACTATTTAGGTACGATCAGCGGTCGTGATAAGGATAAAATTGCGGAATGTGGAATATCATATCATGTGAATCAGGGAGCTTTGTATTTTGATGATGCCGAACTGATCATCAAATGTAAGAAGATTCTGACACAACCCCTTGATGAACATCGGATCAGTGAGGATATCAAGCGATTGATGTATCCCAACGGCGATGTTCACACGATGGTTATCGGCGAAGTTGAAGAAGTATGGATAAAATAAAATAAGCGGGTCATCCCGCTTATTTACATAACTGATAGATTCTAACGACGTCTTCCTTCGTCAGAGGGACGTAGGCATGTTTAAGGGCCCCATATTTGACAGCCTTCTCAGCCATAATCTCAAATTTCTCATCAGTGATACCGACTTCGCTCAGTCGCATCGGAATGCCAAGGGAAGCAAAGAAGGTTTCCATTGCAACAATTGTTTGTTTTGCGGTGGACATTTTATCACCATCATCTGAAAGTCTGAATACGTTGATGCCCAAGGTTGCGATCTTTTCGGCAGTATCTTCACTTAAAATGTGTTTGAGCCAGGCCGGAATCAAAATGGCCAATCCGACACCATGGGTCAGATCGTAATATGCGCTTAGTTCATGCTCGATTGAGTGGACCGACCAGGCGCCGGATTTTCCGTTTCCGGTTAAACCATTAAGTGCTAATGAGCTTGCCCAGGCCAGATTGGCTCTGGCCGCATAGTGTTGAGGATCTTCAAGAGCCAGAGGAGCATACTTGATGACGGTAATCATCACAGCCTCCGCAATCTTATCCTGAATAAATGCATCGTCACCTTTTTTGAAATAACTCTCCAGTACATGAGAGATGGTATCAACAGCCCCGGCAGCTGTCTGCATCGGAGGTAATGTGTAAAGATAGGTCGGATCGATGACGGTTGCCTGAGGCATTGTCACCGGTGCTCCCATACCCAACTTTAACATTTGCTCTTTATTCGTAATGACGGAGCCGCGGTTCATTTCCGATCCGGTTCCTGCCATGGTCAACACGGTAACGATCGGCAATGCTTTCGTTATTTTTCGTGAATCTAGCACCAAATCCCAAGGGTCACCTTCATAATACCGGGCTGCAGCGACTGCTTTGGTACAGTCGATGACCGATCCGCCTCCGACCGCCAGAATAACATCGATATCATTGTCCCGGCATAACTGAACACCGCGTTTGACCGAGTCCAGACTCGGATTGGGTTCAATATCTGAAAATTCGACGACATTGAATGATGAAGATAACAAATCCATGACCTGGGCGTAAATGCCGTTTTTCTTGATACTTCCGCCGCCATAGGAAAACAGCACGTTCTTTCCATAGCGTTTCAACACATCCGGAAGATTCTTGATTTCTCCTTTTCCGAAGAATATTTCGGTGTAAACATGAAATTTAAAATTATCCATAACAAACCTCCTGTATTTATTGTACATGATTTATCGGCGGTTTCAACGGTTACACCCGTTATGACAGATTAAAAGCAGATAGTATATCAAGGCTGGTTGAGTGATATAATTTAGACAGAGGTTACCTATGACACCACTCATCATCCTATATCTGATCAGCTGGTCGATGCTTATGATTACAGTACTTTGGCAAATGCCACTGGTGTTTTACCGTTGGGTAAAGATCGCTACGGCTGCGCTGTTTGTACTGATTTCTTTAAGTAATGACAACTTAATGATTATCATGACGTTGATTCTGTTTTTTATCGGTGATGTCGTGCTTGCCTTTGCGGATGGGGGGAAAGTGAAGCACTGGCTGTTATCTGGAATGCTGTTCTTTTGGTTGGGACATCTTGGGTTGATTTTCTGTATGCTTAATAATCGGTCATTTGATGGATTTGCTCTTATATACGGATTGACTCCTGTCGTACTTTTATTTTTCATTAAGCATACATTTTTTCGAATTGACTTTCGTGGAATATTTGTTTTATTGGTGATGTATGGATATACCTTAGGCATTCTCGGCAGCATGTCACTGATGAGCTATGATGTTCAACCTTTACTTACCTGTGGGATCATGATTTTCATTGTGAGTGACCTGTGTCTGATATTTTGGTATTTTTATCCAGAATGTCCGCGATTTGTTAAACTTTTGAATGTCATAACATACTTTGGTTCGGTATTGATCATTGCGCTGTCCTGACCTTGTAATATCGATATTTTTTTTGTATAATAGTTGCGTGCGCAACTAATGGAGGGCCTATGTTACCAATTGTCAAAAACATCAGTATCATCGAGCGATGCAATATACTGTTTCGTAATGAAGCTTTCAGGAAATTCGACTTAAGCGGATATCAGTACAGTTATCTGATCGAAATCTGTCGCAATCCCGGGATTTCACAGGAACAGCTGACCAAAAATATGCATATCGACAAGAGCAATGTTGCCCGGGGTCTGACTTCACTGGCAGAGAAAGATTATGTTACACGCCTGACCAATCCCAGTGACAATCGGTACATTTTGCTTTATCCGACCGAAAAAGCCATGGAAATTTATGGACAGCTGCGTGAAATTATAAAGCGGGAACGGGCCTTTTTGATGGAAGGTTTTAGTGAAGAAGAAGAGAATCAGTTGGTCGCACTTCTGGAGAAACTGAAAGATCGGGCGCTTTTGCTTAAAGAATGGGGGGAAGGATTATGAGATATGTACTTTCTTACCTGAATCCATACAAGTACAAACTGATCGTGAATCTGATCGTCAAAAGCGGTGCGACATTAATGGAACTGTTTTTGCCGTGGATCTTGGCGTATGTGATCGATTCTGTCATACCGACCGAAAATGTACCGTCAATCATCATCTTCGGTGTGATTATGTTGTTGTGTTCCGGATTGGCTTTTTACGGAAATGTGGTGGCTAACCGTATGGCTGCCAGAATTTCCAGTGATGCCATCAAAACGCTGCGTGATGACGGATACAGCAAGATCATGAATTTCTCCAACCGTACCGTCGATGAATTCAAAATTCCGTCATTGGTATCACGGATGACCACCGACACGTATCATATTTATCGGATGTTCAATGTCGTGCAGCGCATCGGCGTCCGTGCGCCGATCCTTCTTTTGGGAAGTATTTTTCTGATGGTCATGATCGATTTGAGTCTGGCTTTGGTATTGATTGCATTGCTGCCATTAATTGCCATAGTGATTTATGTCATTTCCCGTCGGGGAGTTCCTTACTATAGTCAGTTACAAAAGGAGTTGGACAGTCTGATCCGGATCGTACGCGAAAACATTGCGGGTATCCGGGTAATCAAAGCTTTGGCGAAAGAAAAGGACGAGCGAATCAAATTCGAACAGGTCAATCGTGCGGTCAGTAAAAAAGAACGTTCTGCCGGTTATGTCGTGTCGATGCTCAATCCGATGATGAACTTTCTTCTTAATATGGGACTGATCATGATTCTGTATTTCGGGGCGATCCGTGTAAGTCAGGGACTCAGTCAGACCGGAAGCATTATTGCATTTCTGACCTACTTTACCTTGATTTTAATGTCCTTTTTAGCATTGAATCGCATATTTTTAATGTATTCGCGGGCCAGTGCCTCCGCAAACCGCATCATTGAAATACTTCAAAGAGAGGATGCATTTGAAATCATCGTAAGTGAGGCGATTCCAACCGACTTGCATATTGAATTTAAAAATGTTGACTTCTCTTATAATAAGGCGAAGAACCATATTGAAAACATATCGTTTCAGATCAAGCGCAATCAGACCTTTGGGATCATTGGATCGACCGGCAGCGGTAAATCCACGATTGCTCAGTTGCTTCTGCGCTTCTATGATGTAGATCAAGGTCAGATTCTGATCAATGGGAAAGATATCAAGTCGTATGATTTAAAAGAACTTCGTTCGAAGTTTGGGGTGGTGCTTCAGAATGATGTTCTGTTTTCATCTACGGTTTCCGACAATATTCGTTTCGGTCGAAGTGTAGATGATGAGTCCTTATCGGAAGCCGCGGAAATGGCTCAGGCGAGTGAGTTTATCGATAAACTGAATGAAAAATACGGTCAGGAAGTTTTGCGGGGCGGGGCTAATTTCTCCGGCGGTCAGCGCCAGCGCATGCTGATTGCCCGGGCGTTGGCGGACCATCCGGAAATACTGATTTTCGATGATGCATCCAGTGCTTTAGATTACAAAACAGATGCGGATTTGCGCAACCGTCTTCGAAAAAGCGGGATGTCCACCGTCATTCTGATTGCACAACGGGTTTCGACGGTATTAAGTGCAGATCAGATTTTGGTCATTGAAGAAGGCCGGATCGTCGGCTTGGGTACACATGCACAATTGATCGAAGATTGTGATGTTTATCGTGAGCTTGTCGAATTACAGTTAGGAGGCAGGGAATATGTCAACGCAGCATAGCGGAATGGGACCGATCAGTGAAGCTGTGGATAAACCTCATAACACCAAAGCAACACTGAAAAAACTGATGAAATACATCAAGGTACAACGATGGCTGTTTTTCGCTGCCATCATCCTATCGGTTTCGGCCAATGCACTTCAGCTTATCGGACCGTATCTTACCGGTCAGGTTATCGACCTGATCCGTCTGGGCGATTTTGTACAAGCCTGGCCGAAAATCCAGCAAGTCATTCTTCAGATGATCATATTCTATGCGTTTTCTGCCGGTATGCTCTATGCGTTGCAAGTGCTGATGATCTATATCTCGCAGCGCATCGTCGTGAATATGCGCAGTGACCTGTTTGAGAAATTTACTTCATTGCCGGTCAGTTATTTTGACAAGCATCAGATCGGGGATATGCTCAGTCGGATGTCCTATGATATTGATACCATCAACACATCGTTATCATCAGATGTCGTGCAGCTGTTTGGCAGTATCATCACGGTCGTCGGAGCCTTTGGAATGATGGCATTTATCTCACCGTTGCTGCTTTTGATATTTGTTATAACGATTCCGGCATCCATTCTCACGACACGTTATCTGGCAAAGAAAACCCGGCCGCTCTTTCGGGTGCGTTCAAAGAAGCTGGGAGATATGAACGGATTTATCGAAGAAACGATTTCCGGACAGAAAACCGTAAAGGCATACAGTCAGCAGGACAAAATGATCGAAGAGTTCAAAGTAAAGAATCTGGATGCATCAGAGGCTTATTATAAGGCGGATTACTATGGCAGCATGACCGGGCCGGCCATCTCTTTTATCAACAATATTTCCATGGCTTTGATCAGTCTTTTTGGATCACTGTTATACCTGTTCAGCTTTATTACACTGGGAAACATTTCTTCATTTCTGCTTTATTCACGAAAGTTCTCGGGACCGATCAATGAAGCAGCGAATATCGTTGCGGAACTGCAGTCGACCTTAGCGGCATCGGAACGGGTATTCCGGGTATTGGAAAGTGAGAACGAAACCGAAGCACTTATGACGAAATTGTATCCCAAGACGGTTACCGGTGAAGTTGTTTTCGAACATGTAAATTTCAGCTATATCCAGGGAGTACCGGTCATAAAGGAATTGAGTCTGCATGTTTCCCCGGGCAGTGTCGTGGCCATCGTCGGGCAGACCGGTGCCGGGAAAACCACGATGATCAACTTGCTGATGCGCTTTTATGACGTTGACAGCGGAAGGATTCTGATTGATGGCATAGATATACAATCGACCACACGCAAAGACTTGCGTGAGCAGTTTGCAATGGTTTTGCAGGACTCCTGGTTATTTTATGGAACGATTTTTCAGAACATCGCTTACGGACATCCTGAAGCGACCCTTGAGGATGTGATCCGCATTGCGAAAGAAGTGAATATCCATCATTTTATTGAGCGCTTGCCTCAAGGATATGATACGATAATTACCGATGACGGTATCAATATTTCCAAGGGTCAAAAGCAACTGATCACCATCGCCCGGGCGATGCTTCAGGATCGTAAGATGATTATTCTTGATGAAGCAACAAGCAGCGTCGATACCCGTACGGAAATGAAGATTCAAAAGGCAATGCGCAAACTGATGGAAGGGAAAACCTGTTTTGTCATTGCTCATCGGCTGAGTACGATCAAAAATGCGGATGTGATTTTGGTGGTCAATGACGGAAACATCGTTGAAAAAGGAAGTCATGACTCCCTTATGGAAGAAAAAGGTTATTATTATAAAATGTTTATGTCTCAGTTTGAGTAGAAAGGGGTACGTATGGTATTTTCAGTCATTGTCTTGGGCGGAGTTGTTATAGTGCTGTTTCTGTTTATGGCGGTAGCACTTATTTCTCGGAGGTAAGTATGGAAGTTACTTCAATCATCCATTTTTACGGAACACACGACTTATCGAAATGCTTCGACTTTTATATAAACAGACTTGGATTTACGTTATATAAAGATCAGGGTATCTGTCATATCTATCGGTTAACGGATACATCCTTTATCGGGTTTTGCGAGCACATACCTGTAGTGAATCAAGAGCGCTCCCCAATCATCACTTTGGTAGTTGAGGATGTGTGGAGGGTATATCATACGTGGAAATTATGGACTGATATTCATGAACCCGTCATTACTGAAAAATTCCGGATTGAGCATTTCTTTGCGACCGATCCCAACGGATATACATTGGAAGTTCAGCGCTTTTTGTAATCTTCTTGATAAATTACACAAACATCGATATAGTAAGAGATATGAGAAAACGAATCAACCGAAAACTGCGAAGAAGGAATCTGACGATTTTGGCCATGCTGGTCTGGATCATGCTTTTTAGCAGTTTTTATTTGTTAACGATGATCCCGCGCTGGATTCATCAGAGTCAGATGAAGAATCATCGGACGATCGTCTTATCTCAGCACTTCCTTCACAATGTTCTGGACCATTTACGGCATCCATGGTATCGCGCCGATTTTGATCAGGGAGATGTGATCCTTTATAATCGTGGCCAGTTTGGGATTTTACTGGATGGTCATCAGATTTCACTGACCAAAGAGTTGGGATTGGAGTCTGGGGAGATGGAGAAAGGGCCATATCCGCATTTTCGATATGTTGTTCTCGAAGGAACGGGTTGGTCGGATTTGTTGGACTTATTACCCAAACGCACATACAAGGCCAAGGATTTCGGAATCAAAGAAGTTCTGAGTGTTTTTGATTACAATAAAGACGGTCTCAGGGATGCTTACAATTTCGTTATCGGCGGTCGAGAAGGTGCGTACAGCATGGACGTATACGTCGATAAATATTATTGGAATTCCTACCCGCCACCTGGAGAAGGTGTGTGTACGGATGTGATCTGGATGGCCTACCGTGAAGCCGGATATACCTTGCGCCGTATGGTAAATAAAGACATTGTCGAGAATACACATTTATACTGGCGGACAAAAGGTGAACCGGATATTGCGATCGATTTTCGCAGAGTAGGCAATCTTCATATATATCTGAAACGCAAAGCCATTGAGCTGACCAAGGATCTCAATAAAGTTGAACAGTGGCAACCGGGGGATATCGTTGTGTTTGATGGTCATATCGGTATCGTTTCCGATAAGCGTGACCGGTATGGAACTCCGCTGATGATCCATCACGGCGGCGGATTAGGACGTGAAGAACTGGCGATGCACCGTCAGCCGATCATCGGTCACTTCCGGTTTGATGCGTCACGGTTGGATCCGGACGATCTGATTCCTTGGCGATGAAAATCTGACAACAATATTCATGTTTGTTTCATAACTTTCTTAATGCGCGTATATATGACCTCGTGTATAATATAAGTGTTCAAACGGATACTCCGTGAGCCAAACCCGAAATCATCTTGTGGATTTCATGCACGAAGTACAGTCGGTTGAATTTCCTTGACATTGGTTTCTATCCTTTCAAAAAGTTGCGTGCAGGAGCATGCAACTTTTTCATTGTTATGGTAAAATGAGAACATTGAAATCAGGAGAAACCGATGGAACTTGGATTAATTCTTTTTAAGCAAATCGCGTATATGTTTATTATGATGATGATGGGTTATGCGATGTATAAAGTGCGACGACTTTCTTCACTTGGCAGCAAGGAAATGGGAGCGGTATTGCTATATGTTGTGACACCAATCATTATTATGCGGGCATATACCGTTGAGTATTCCGAGCAACGGGCGTTCAATATGCTGATTGCCTTGGCGTTGGCTGCGTTTTCCGTCTTTTTCTCAATCATTGTTTCGAAATTGATTTTCAAGAAAGAAGCCATTGAGAATTTCTCAGCTACCTACTCCAATGCCGGATTTATGGGCATTCCTTTGGTTCAGGCAACCTTAGGGGGTGAAGCTGTCTTCTACTTATCCGCATACTTGGCAGTCATGGTTTTGATTCAGTGGACGTTGGGTGTTGTCGTGATAACCGAAGACAAGACACATATGTCTGTCAGAAGGGTCATAACCAATCCGATCATTTTGGGAATTTTGGGTGGTTGGATGATTTTCTTTCTTCAAATCCCCGTACCATCGGCCGCATTGGATGTGTTCAATATCGTATCCGCCATGAACTCTCCACTGGCGATGTTGATTTTGGGCATCTATCTGGCGCAGATTCAGTGGATCTCGTTGGTGAACAGTTGGAAGATTGTCGGTGTTTCATTAGTGCGTTTATTATTGATTCCTATACTGGTCGGGATTCTGATGAGTTTTATCAGTAATGAATACTTTATGGTCAAGATGGTGACGTTGATTGCGGTCAGCACACCGGTCGGATTTAATGTCGCGTTTCTTGGGCAACAGTTTGATAAGGATTACTTCCAAGCGGTGCGGTATGTCTGTCATTCTACGTTGCTCTCTATTGTCTCTATGCCTGCACTGGTCATTTTTATGGATATGATCTGGAGGAACTTCTGATGGACATCCGACTGGTGATGTGTGATTTGGACGGAACGCTTCTGACTGAAGAGAAACGGATAACACAATCTTCTGTGGATGCCATTGCGAAACTGAAGCAGAAGGGAATCGCTTTTGGCATTGCTACCGGTCGTCCGACGGAATCGGTTTTGCGCACGTTAAACGCAGGTAAAATCTTGCCATTTGTCGATGTCGTCGTGACCAATAACGGGGTGACCTGGTTGGATCGTTGGGATGGGGTCGAATCAGAGACATATCTATTGAAAAAGGAACATGCGGTTCAGATTTTCTCGCAGCTTAACTCTCTGGATATCAGTTTCGCTATTTATGATCAGCGCTATCTTTATACCAATGCAATCAATGCCGGGATCGAACGGTTGTTGGGATTTCATAAACTTGAACCTTATATCTGTGATGTCAAAGACATCCGGATGGAATACATTCATAAGTTTATTTTGTCGATCGATGAGCATCGGATGGCCGATCTTGAATTTCTGGCAAGCAGACTGACAGATGGGAATTATCATGGTTTTAAAACACAGGCTGACTTATATGAGTTTGTTGATCGAAGGGTATCCAAGGCTTTGGCGATCGGGCGGTATGCCTATAAGCATGGATATGACTTAAATCAAGTGATGGCCTTTGGGGATACGAGCAATGATGTTGCGATGCTGCGTGAGGTCGGCTGGGGCGTATGTATGGCCAATGGAACATCGGATGCCCGTGTGGTATCCAAGGATCATACATTGAGTAACGATGAAGATGGGGTTGCGAATTATCTGATCAGCTATTTTGACCTAAAATGACGGGAAATCCCGTCTTTTTAATTGAAAATGACCATTAATTCAATTAAATATTAATATAATTAAAATATATATTAAAATTATTAATTTTACTATTTACATATAGAAAATATGAGTTAAACTATAGGTGAGGTGATGGTATGGCAAGCAAAATCAAGATCATGATCAAAACAGAAGAGAACAATATCAACCTGCCATCCATTGGATTCGGAGTTGCACTCACGTTTGTGCGGTTCGGTCTGTGGACTACTAAATTTGTAAAGAATATGGATGAAGATGCCCAACGGTATCTCAAAGAAAACAAGGATACGATCATCAAGATGGTCAAGGATATATTCGCTGAGCTAAAGACCATGGAACCCTTTACGCTTATTGAAGTAAAATCCGATGATGCCTACGTACTGATCGATATCCGATAGGAGGAAACAACATGAAGAAAGAAGTATTTGGAACTTGTCCTGTATGCGGCGGCTCACTGTTATGTACCAAGCTGTCATGTCATACTTGCAACACTGAAATCACCGGGGAATTTGCACTGTCCCGTTTCAGCTATTTATCAAAAGAAGAGTTGTATTTTGTAGAAACGTTTGTCCGTGTCCAAGGCAATATCAAAGAAATGGAGAGAGAACTGGAAATCTCGTATCCCACTGTCAAAAAGAATCTGGATTCCATTATTGCGAAGATGGGGTTTGCCGTAGCAAGACCGAAGGTCAACGAAGACGAGGTCTTATCGAAAATCAAATCTGGCGAAATGACGGTCGAAGAAGCTTTGGCTTTCATTAAAAAATAAAGAACTGAGGTGAGGAAAATGAAAAAGCGGAACTTTTCCAACATCATCCACATTTTACTGCCACATCTGACATTATTTGAAGATGGATCAGTAATCAATGACCGCTATGTCAATTATCAATGCACACTGAATGAAGTCGTCGATCGGCTGAGTCAGTAGAACAGGAGAGAACAATGTTAAAAAAGAAAATATCTAAGTT
>DDYT01000028.1:0-10881 GCA_002348095.1 Erysipelotrichaceae bacterium UBA2227
GAAAGCTCAACATCACCAAACAAAGCTCAGCCGAAAGCTCAGTCATTGCCATGATGTTTAAGTCCCGCCTGTTTATCAACAGCCTGATCTCCACCGGATTCGCCCTTATCATCACCCTGCTGGTCGGCGCATTCATTAGCAAGCGCATGAGCAAAGACCTCACCGACACCGCACATCTAGCCTCAAACATCCAAATCGGCAATCCCCTGGAAAGTAAACCCTCCTCCATCAAAGAAATCAACCAGATTCAAAACAGTCTGCACGATCTCAATACCCGACTGAAAATCAAGCAGAAAAGCCGAAAAACGATGGTCGACCAACTCGTCCACCAAACCAAAACGCCGCTCACTATCCTAAAATCCCACGTCGAAGCCATTGAGGATGGTGTAATCCAGATATCCAAAGAAGAATTGGCCATCTTCCAACATCAGATCGACCATCTCAACAACATCCTTTCCAACATGAGCTCGATGATCGATGCCGAAAAAGAAAGTGAAACACTTACCTTGGAAACCATCGATGTGCATCAGCTCCTCAACCAAATCATCCTTGGCCTTCGCTCACAATTCGACAAAAAAGGTCTTGAACTGAAACTCCTCTCAACGACCAAAGTCAAACTGATGAGTGACCCCTATAAACTCAGCCAGGTTTTATATAATCTTTTGACCAATGCCTACAAATACACGGAAAAAGGAAGAGTCGACATCAGTGTCAAAGAAGATCAAGACACCTTGTCTATCTCCATTTCCGATACCGGTATCGGCATCGAACCTTCCGAAGTCAACAACATCTTCAATGCCTATGTCCGCGGCACCTCTGTAACAAAGATTCCGGGAGAAGGCATCGGATTGTATGTCGTTAAAGAGAATCTCACCCAACTGGGCGGATCGATCGACGTACAATCAACTCTTGGCAAAGGAAGCACATTCACCATAAAACTGCCAATTATGACTAATTCAAACTAAAAAGGGCATTGCCCTTTTTTGCTTTAACAATTGGATGCGAGTTTGTCTTCAAGATATAATTTCCCATCTTTCGCGGCAAGCAATACTTCACTTGTTCGCTCGACCGCATCTTCAACATATAAAACTTTGACGCCATTTTCAAAAACAATATCAGAATCCTCTTTACATTTTGTCATCGACAGATAAACAGATGGTCCGCAACAACCGCCCATAATACTGACTTGAATTGTATCGCAATTATTTTTTTCTAGTAGCGTGTATACGATTTCTCTAGCTTCATTCGTAATTTTCATTTTCTCTCCCCTATTTTGCCCATTCGAGCAACTGTTTTTGAGTAATATTCTCTGCGCAGAACTCTACAATTGCAAACTTACCTTTAGTGTGTTTGTTTATTTTATCGATCCACTCAACTTCACTTGATGCTTTCGCAAGAAGTAATTTATTGGATGTCTTGGTTCTGACCACTGAATTGTTGATAACCCACCATCCCACAGAAATCTGAGCCCTTTGTAAGTCTTCTTGCAAGCGTTTAGCTTCAAAAACCGGTGTGGTTTGCGCAAGAGCAACAATGATTACTTCCGTCGTGTTTTTATCTCTGAGCAATGGTAACAAGTTTTTAACCGAATCCGGTACTTCGTTTTGTGTTCGCTGAATTTCCTTATGGTAACTCATGGTTGAATCCAATAACAGTAACGTATGTCCTGTTGGTGCTGTGTCAATAATTACCACCTGATCGTAGGATTTCTCAACGATCCTGGCAAATGCTTTAAACACAGCAATCTCCTCAGTACAAGGCGATCTCAAGTCTTCTTCAACATAAGCGATTTGCTCTTCATCCATTGTCTCCTTGGCTTTACTTAAAACTTCATTTTGATATTGTTCTAACTCTGCTTTTTCATCAATAAAGCTAACTTCTAGATTAGCAACATTGAAGTGTTGAGCTCCGGACTTACCTGCTGGATCGGTTGATGCCAGATGAACACGCACGCCTTTTGATGCCAGCCCTAAAGCAACAGATGTAGCAATGGATGATTTCCCAACGCCGCCTTTCCCCATGGTAAATACAATGCGTTTGTTGGTTTCGATAAGATCATCAACAATGTTTTTCAAAGTCGGATGATTCACTTCATTCTTTGTGATTCCATCACTCTCGATATCATCCTTTACTAAAAAGTTTCTCACATTGCCTATACCTACGATATTGTAAGAGCGCAAAGGGATTATGTAAGTAGCGATATTTATTAGCTCAGCGGGGATTGATTTTAAGATTAATTGTTGTTTATTAAATAACTGTTCTGACACATCATCATCATGTTCAAGTAGTACCCCATTAATGATAAGTTGTTGGTTTTCAATACCGATTTCACGAAGTTCCTTCGATGCTCTTGCGGCTTCGATTAGGGTTGGCATTTCAGGTCTTGCCACAAATATCATGGTCGTCAACGATGCATCTGCTAGGTTAGCAACCGCAATTTTATAGTTATCTTTCTGATCTTCAAGTCCTGACAATTGACCCAAACATGAATTTCCATGCGTGCTTTCTTGTATAAATGTATCCCATGCTGTTGGCAGTTGGAGCATTCTCAAGGTATGACCGGTGGGTGCCGTATCGAAGATAATGTGATCATACGCTTGTTGAGCGTCTTTATCCGCAAGAAAGGCAGTAAATTCATTAAATGCAGCAATTTCAACGGTGCATGACCCTGAGAGTTGTTCTTCCATGTTGGAAATGACAGCATCAGGAAGTTTGCCTCTATATGGACCCACAACTTTTTCACGATATTGAGCAGCTGCCTCAATCGGATCTAAATTGGCAATATAAAGAGTTGGAAGTGTCGGAACTTCAATAACCTGATTCCCGATTTCCGTGTTGAACACATCTTGTAAGTTCGATGCCGGATCGGTACTGATTAGTAAAATTTTCTTGCCTAAATCAGCTAATGTAACAGCGGTAGCACAGGCAGTTGATGTCTTACCGACACCGCCTTTTCCAGTAAAGAATATATATTTAGTTAGTTTTACATGATTAAGATCAAACGGATTCATGTAGGCCTCATTTCTGTTTAGCGGGTTAAAACGTTAAGTGCCTTAGGAAGGCCATTCAGAATTGACTCAGGCAATCCGACCATTTTGACCATTTCAATGTCTGTTGGATATCTTCCGGATAAAACAACTTGATCATCGACAACAGTCAACGGTAAGCACTCCACACCCTTTTCATTCAAGTATCGATTTACTTCCTTATGACTGACAAACTCCATCGGATTCGATGAAAGATTGAACCTTTTGATCTCAACACCGTTTTTTCGAATGGTATGTAAAGTCGTTGCAACTCGGATAATTTCGGGGTCAATGCTTACACCGCACATTCCCGATGGGCAACACATGGCCGGATCAAAAATCATAATTTTACTCATAGATTTACCTTTTCTTTCTTCTTGTTTAATAACTGGATAGGATATGGACCGGTACACGATGAAGTTTGGATGTAGTCTCTGCGATAACTGATATAAGGTTCTTCATCGAATTTCTTCTCAAGATACTCCCACAATGAAGGATTATCACGGACGAAGTCATCGTCAATGGTATAATATACCCATTGAGATGTTTTGTATCCACGAATGATTTTTGCTGATTTAAGTGCTGAAACATGCCTTGATGTATTGGATTGAGTCATTTTTAAGTTGCTCTCTATGTCGCAAATACATAAGGGTTGATCTTTCATAAGCGCTAAAATCAACAGTCGGTTTTCATGACTTAAAGCTTTAAAGTAGTCTTGCATAATAACCTCCTATATTTATACATGAGCATTCACTCATATACTATAGCATTATACGCTGCTAGTTACAATGTTTCAGTTGCATATTCTTTAAGTATTTTCGTGTCAACACAGAGTTAATGTCTGAATATGCTTGCAAAAAATACACACGTGCTTGATTACATTGGATAGAAATATGTTAAAAAATCCGTGCACTTTATTATCCTGTGAGTTTTTATTATTTTTAGGAAATTTATAATTTTTGTCATATTAAGTAATCAGTACCATAAAAATTCGTCCGAGATTGTTATTTCACGAAATCAAGTGGTTTCCATGAATTGTTCATGATATGATTTTCATATACGAATGGAGACACAATCATGCTAGAACAAATCGAACGCTTGGAAAGCCAATATGTATTTGACAAGTTTGACCGGGTGACCGCCTATGAAATCGGCACTATGCTTGCCAACAAAGCTATTGCCCAGCAACTCCCTATCACCATCGAGATTTATCTCAATGATATGACCGTCTATCGGTACAGCCATACCGGCTCTAATCCCATCAATATGAACTGGTCCATACGCAAACGTAATTCCGTACTGATGTTTGGTCACAGTACGATGTGGCTCAATGAGAAACTCAAAGGTGAGTATCCGTTATTGGAAGCGCGCTACGGACTTAACAGTGAGGACTACACCCTGTTGGAGGGTTCATTTCCGATTCTGACGCACAGCGGCGTGATCGGTGCCATCAGTGTCAGCGGCTTGAAGCCTCAGGAAGACCATCAGATCATCGTTGATACATTAACTGAATTTCTGGCAAAGTAAAGGCATCTCGCGATGCCTTTTGTAATGCTTTTACTTCTTCTTTATCGGTGTAAGCAAATCCAACTGTTTTGTCTCAAATGGGACCGACGGATCATTGAAAGTGATGATATCGATACATTCTTCCAGACAGATGCGATGCTTCGCAGGATCCCAATCCACCTCATACCGGTCATTGCTGATGGACCATTGCCACAACTTATGCCAGCGCTCACCGATCACATCCATGGTCGTGACCACGCCGGCATACAGTCCGCCTTCAAATTCGATCTTCCACAGCGGAGCATCGACCTCAAGATTCTTGTCAATGGCTACCCACATCTGATAGCCATACTCCTCTTTTCCCTGCTTAGGATCAGGATCATTAAATCCGAAATGACGGAATCCCGGCTGATTGATCAAGTCATGCTTACTTATAAATGCATTCATAATACTCCAACAGTCATCTTCCGGCGTTTTGCTTTCAGCTCTTGCACACACAAACGTCATTTTCGGTAAACGAATGATACGCACTTCACTAAAATCCTGATTTTCTTTCATCGTTGTTTTCTCCTTTTCAGATAAGGAAACGGACAGTGAATGATCTTTTGAAATCAGTTCAAAATTACTGAGAAACTGCTCCATGGACACCTCCTGATTGCTTTGATCGATCAGATTCGTGATGATGGTTTTAAGTTTCGAACACTGCTCCATCTGATCATCGATCTTATCAAGCTGAGTTGAAAGAACCTCGATCAGAACCGACAATCGCTGACTTTTCATGACTCGTTTGATATCAACGATCTGCAAGTCCAGCTTTCTTAAAAAACTGATCTGTGCGATCCGCATTCTATTTCCCGGGTCATAATAGCGATAGCCATTGTCCATCCGAACGCTCTTGAGAATTCCGGATTCTTCCCAGAAGCGTAAGGTGCGGTGTGACAATCCGGTCTGATGCGCGACATCTCCGATTTTTACTAACATACTCCTGTCCTCCTTGATATGATCATAAATGCTTACGTTACGGAAGAGTCAACAACTAATTTAAAGATTTTGCATTTATATTATATCGCAAACAAAAAAGAAATCTGATACAATCAGACTCCTTTGATACAGCATGATTTTAATCAGAGCGTATTTCTTCGAGGATGATGCTGATGATTGAAATCATCGGACACCTTTTTGATCTTGATCGAAATCCATTGAACGTCACCTTCAAGTACATGGATTAAAATCGATGATTTCCCGTCAGGAACTTCGATCACCGCACCATCGACAAACTGCCGTCCCAACTGATTCAAATTCATTTCTGAGGTCTTATCATTGACTGTTAAGTTCACTTTCGATACCGTGTTGACGATCACATCGACACAAAGAGCGACACGCATCGCTTTGCGACAAGTAAACCAATAGTTCAATGACTCATTGCTTTGCGTTCTGACACACAGCCACTCATCCTCATTCCAAGATGCCCCACCGCCATGCGCAAAATTCGGTTTGTCCCGATCTCCTTGCACAAAGATAATATCTCTGCCATCATCAACTCTGAAACCGACATTGAGATTTCTTGAATTTTGTATTCTGGCCTCTTGATCCCAAGAGTAGAAAATTGCCGGAATTTCAATGTCCGGACGACGAAACAGAGAATTCACGACTTCATCAACCAGCACACAGTTTTCCAGTTTCAGATTTTCCAGATATTCATCAAGAATACCTTGAGCATCCTCTTTGCTAAGTTCTGTACCTTTTTCCATATACTCGGTCAAACGGTGCCAATCTTTGGGACGTCTGACCGAAACCATCGAGTTGGTCGTATCCATTTTCTTGTATGTCCAGAAATTCCACGAAATATCCAAATCCTCATACATCGCAAAAGCACCGCAATACCACTCTTTATTGTTCTCCCCGCCCTCACCCATAAAAATCGGCACATCCCACTTTTCACGAAGATCAAGATACTTCTTTAAACTCTCTGCATCCGGACGATTCCAATACTTATGAAACTGATACAACACATTCTCATCGAGCTTATGCGTAAATATCGACCAGTCCGTTGACCAATGAATCCCTTCCAAAGAAATCATGTGATACGGATCGACCGATCGGATCTCCTTTATCAGCCGGTCGTAAAACGGATACACCTGATCATTGACTTGCCCATGAAACTCCGGGACAGGTTCGTTCAATAAGTCATAACAGGCGATGATCTGAGAGTTTCTGTATCTTGTGGCAATCTCTTTCCAAAGAAAAACGGTCTGATCCTGATAGGTGACACTTGTAAACAGTTCAGGGAAATCATTCTCACAATCATCGATATTGGCCCCCGTCTGACCGCCCGGAGCCCCATGCAAATCAAGGATCACATAGACATTCCTTCGATCGCAATGATTGATGATGTCATCCAGGATTTTCCAGTGATCCTCATTGATGTTCCGGTTTTCATCCATCAGAAACCGCCAAAGCAACGGAATCCGCACGGAATTAAATCCGTCATCCGCAATTTTATCAATGTCCGCTTTTGCGATGTAGTTGCGATAGTATCTCTGCCAGAACGTACGGGCATCCTCTTCACCGATCAGTGAAGCGATGACTTTCTTAATCTTCCTGGGCCGATCACCCTGATTGGGAAACCGCCACATATATCCTTCCGGAAGCATCCAGCTTCCCAATCCGACACCACGTAGCATCAGCTTATTCCCTTGGGGATCAATAATGTCCTTCCCCTGGGTATGTACAAAATCTTTTTGAATCATTGGTTTAACGCTCCTTCTGAAATACTTCTAAGAGTTGAGTTTTATAAAATCACTTAATATACATTCATTAACGTGATTATATCATGTATGCTTTTCATATCAACCCGTTGCTTTGAATCCCAATATAAAAACGATTATTCCTTGAAAGATCTTGACCTTATTGACATCCCCCACCCAATGGAATACGATAAATGTGCTTAAAATGTAGAAAGGAACATGATCATGACCTTAACTCAGCTGTTACAGAAGAATAAGAAGCAGCTTACCTTTTATCTGATCGGCGCATTTATGACCACGATCAACGGTCTGTTTTTTACCTTTGCGCTTTCCAACGCCTTTGGAATCATCGAAGAACCGGATGCAAACGGGATTATCCGACGGATCATATTTGTCCTGCTTTTTGCTTTTACACCGATATTCAGTCAGATGCTCTCACGTTTTTTACGCATCGGCTTTATGCGCGACATCCTCATTCAGGTACGTACACTGGCATACGAGAAAATCATGAGCCACACCTATGAAAGCTATAAGAAAAACCCCAAAGAACATTACATGTCCATGTTGGTTTCGGATATTAATTTGTTTGAGAAAGATTTCTTCCTCTCACTGCTCAACATCATCTACAGCTTCGGCAGTTTTACGTTAGGTGTCATTATCCTGACATTTATCTCCCCGATCATCGCCATAGCGACACTGATCGTATCCGCCCTGCTTTTTACCGTAACCAAACTGTTTGAACCCATTGCCCGAAAAACCAAAAAGCTGACCCAAGAGGCCAATGCGGATTACAACATCCAACTGACCAACATCCTCAACGGAATGGAAGTCATCAAGCTGTATCACGTCGAAGAAAATTTCAAACGGCCGTTTGAAAGCATCGTCGTCGTTCTGGAAAACATTAAGAAGCGGGCTTTTCGGATCGATGAAATCCAATCCAATCTCAACCATTGGATTGCCGGAACTTTTCAGATGATCGTTTATATTTATGCGACTTACTTATACATTCAGGATGCGGTCACTCTGACCTCGTTGATCTTGGTATTCAATCTGATCGGACAGCTGGTGTGGAGTATGATCAGCGGATTCAATTTCATCAACCGATTCAAGACGTCCATTGATATTTTCAACCGCATCACCCAGCAGCAGGCAAATCCGCAAGCCGTGCACCGGATGACGTTTAAAGAAGCACTTCGGGTATGCAATCTGTCATTTGCCTATGATACACATAAAATCATTGACAATCTTAGCTTTAATATCAAGCCAAAGGACAAAGTTCTGATCACCGGACCTTCCGGAGCCGGAAAGACGACATTGCTCAACTGTCTGGCACAAAACCTCTCGTCCTATCAGGGAGAAATCGTCGTCGATGAGCACGAACTGCGCACGATCCAGCCGGACAGTTTTTTGAAATCTTGCGGGTACGTACGTCAGAATCACTTTTTATTTAATGATTCTATAGTGAACAATGTCATCCTGAACTCACCTTTAGACAAAGGAAAATTTGAGCAGATCATGAAAGATGTCGATCTTTATGACTGGATGATGACCCTGGATGCCAAGGAAAACCATATCCTCGAACAGGACGGACTGAATATTTCCGGCGGACAGCGCCAACGTCTGAGCATTGCCCGAGAGCTCTATCATGATCGCGAAGTGCTGTTTGTGGATGAACCTTCCGCAAGTCTGGATGATCAGACGGCTCAGCACATCTATGACACATTGCTCTCTCTCGATAAGACGTTGATCTGTGTTTCACATCGCCATCTGGATTATCTGTCTAAGCACTTTGACACCCATATTGAATTAAAACCGCTGGGGGTAACATCATGAGAAAACTGAAATTCGGTAACATCCCCTGGCTGATCATCAACACATTGCACACCGCCGTTTTCGTCTCTCTTTCTGGTTGGAGTATCTATTTGCTCAAAGTCGTGACCGATTACGGTTTGAACCGGCAAATGGACAAAGTCGTCGAAACTGCTCAGCTGATGATGCTTATCCTTTTGGGATCACTGGTCTTAGACACCATTGGGACTCTGCTTAAGTCAAAGTACTTGGAAGCCAGTTTAAAACAACTCAAGAATCACTATATCCACCGGCTGATGGAACAGGATATCACACAGTTACAAAAAGAGCAGTGCAACATCTACCGGTCCAATCTGACCAATGACTTCGACCGCTTTGAGGAGAAATTCTTGCTTAACGTTTTAGAAATCATTCATATGTCCTCACGGTTTCTGATGTCCGTGGTCTTGGTGGCTACTGTCAGTATTTATCTGGTCGCAGTTGCGGTCGTCTTGCTTGTCATCTTTATGATCATAACCTCAAAAACCAATACACCGGTTCAAAAATCGGAAGCTAAAAAATCCGAGTCTTTACAGAAGTATACCGATTTTGTCAATGAAACACTCAATGGATTTGAAATCATCAAACAACACCAGTTGGAAGATAAACGATTCAGGATGTTTGTCGAAAAGGCTACTCAAGTTCAAAAGGACAATTATTCAGTCGACAAAAATTCAACGAAAGTCGACGGACTGAACAGTTTCATTCAGACCAGCATCATTTTTACCATGATCGTATCAGGTATTCTGTTTGCCCGCAGTGCCCAGGCATCCTTAGGATCGCTGATCATGGTCGCAACCAGTTTCGGAAACGTCATCTGGCCATTACAACGCTTTACTCCGGTCATCACCCAGATGAAAGGAATCCTTAAAGTCTTGGACGATTTTGACAAAAATCTTGACCGTCCGGTCATCGACCGTCACATCCGAGTCGATCGATTTGAAAATCTGACATTCGACCGATGTGACCTGGGTTATGACGATGATCAGTTTGTCATCCTTCAGTCCGTCGATCTGACGATCGAAAAACTGGAAAAAGTACTGATCGTCGGTCAAAGCGGCGCCGGCAAATCAACGGTTCTCAAGACGATCCGACAGTCCATCCGTCCAAAGGACGGTTCAGTTCTTCTGGATGGACATGATATCTTTGAAATCGTCCCCATCGACTATTACTCACTGTTTACTACGGTCGATCAAATCGGTTTTATCTTCAATGGTACCGTACTTGAAAACGTGACAATGTATCAGCCGATGGACGAGAAACATGTGCGAGATGCACTGAATCAGGTTGGCTTGTCTGAATTGGACATTCATGAACCTTTACGCAACAATGGTGCCAATGTCTCAGGCGGTCAGCGAGCCCGCCTGATGTTAGCAAGAGCGCTTTGCTTAAACTCTGAAGTCATCTTGTGTGACGAAATCTTCTCCAGTTTGGAACAGTCGATTGCGAAAAGCATTGAGAAGGATATTCTGAGTCTTAACAAGACCATCATCAATGTCAGTCATATTATCTTTAAAGATCAGCTTTCACTTTATGATAAAATCTACATCGTGGATCAAGGTACGATTCGTCAGTCCCATGATTTGGATGAAGTGTGGTCACGAATGATTTTAACTGAAGCCTGATAAAAATGTTTTAATTTACAGTTTTCATGAAATTTTCTGAATTTTTTCAAGCGAAACAGGTGCAATCCTCCTTTTGATGTGGTACACTACCGCAAAGGAGGAAAACGCATGAAAGCATCACAACTTCAA
>DDYT01000028.1:10946-31618 GCA_002348095.1 Erysipelotrichaceae bacterium UBA2227
GAAATGCCGATCGATTCCTACCAAGATATACGACACTTCCGTGGATTTACCTTCCTGTACTCCACACTGTCCAACCGTTTGATTTGTACGACCAAAGGACAACAGGCCGTTATACAAAGTGAATTGCGCAAATACAAGAATCTTCGAGATAAATCATAAAACGCCGTTTCCGGCGTTTTTTTAACGATATTTTGACTCACTTGCTAACCAGTGCGGCGTTAACGGGGTTAACAGTTCAAATCCATCATCCGTAATCAGGACCATATCCTCAATGTTAAATCCGTTATAACCTGTGATGTACATCGGATTTTCCAAGGACAGAATCATTCCGGATTCAAGCACTCCCGACTGATCATGAGAGATAAACGGGACTTCAGCAGTCTGCGGACCCATGGAAATACTGTGACCCAAATGGCCCCTTTTGTAAAAAGGAAACTCCTTCAATGTGTGGTCATAACCCAAATGAAACAGCTGTTGAAAACTCAGACCGGGACGCAATGCATCCAACATGATCTGATGGGCATCCATCAGATTTTTCTTTATCGAAACCAGCCACGGATCTGCCTGAGACATCAGCCAGCTTCGTGAGAAGTCCGTCGTATAGAAACGGCTGTCCCCATGCACCCCGCCATCAAATTTGATCACATCCGTACTTTGTACACGATAATCGGACGATCGCCCCAGCTTACCGGAGTTAGCTCCTGCGGTAAATGATGACCATCCTGACGGAAAAGCCAAACCTGAAGCCATAACTTGCCGGCAGTAATGATCAAACAACTCGATCTCACTCACTCCTTCTTTGGCAAGCAAACTTGTCGCCAGTAAGGCCTCATCCGATACTCGAATGATTTGGCGCATAAAATCAATCTCATGCGGTTGCTTGATGATCCGCGCCTGAAGAAACAGCGGTGACACATTGACGAAGTCTGCATCAGGGAATCGCTGTTTCATCTGCATATAAAACTGCACCGGCAGATAGTCCATTTCGATTCCAATGGTCACAACTTTAGGTTCTCTGCGAGAGATGACATCCTCGATCTGATCGAGCATCGTCACAAACGCCGGTTCAGGGTTATTCTGACGAATCTGATCCATCGATCGGTTGCCTACCCATGTAGAGAAACTCAGAACTTCGAATCCCTGAGAAGCAAACGAAGGAACTTCAAAATCCATGCCGATCAGAACCGTCGCAACGGGGTCTTTATGTACGATCGCACAAGCGAAACCCGGCTGACGGGACACGGTATGCTGATGAGAAGAGAACCCTGAAACATAGGCAAAATTCTCCGGTGATTGAGCTAAGATGACATCAATATGTTCTTTAAGCATAAACTCCCTGATTCTTTTGTCCAATGGTATCATGGTTCCACCCTCCGATCAGTAAAACAGTCCGGCTCCCGGTCCTAAGGGCAGTCCTAAGAAATACCAGACAATAAACAGCATAGTCCAGCCAATCAAGAAAGCAATCGAATAAGGGACCATCGTGGTGACCAACGATCCGATACCAAACTTCTTATCATACTTCTGGCAGAAAGCCACCGCCAACGGAAAGAAGGGCATCAACGGCGCAATAATATTCGTCGATGAATCACCAATTCTGTAAACGACTTGTGAAAGCTCCGGAGATAGTCCTAATCGCATAAACATCGGAACAAAAATCGGAGCCATGATGACCCATTTTGCTGAGTCGACCGCAATGAACAAATTGATAAATGCCGTCAAGATTATAAAGGCGATGATCAATGGCAACCCGACAAAGCCGACACTTTCCAAGAAGTTAGCTCCAGATACAGACATGATCACACCTAAATTTGAATAATTGAAGTAACTTACAAACTGCGCTGCGAAGAACACCAGGACCAAGAAACTCGAAATCCCGCTGATGCCTTTGACCATCACATCCACAAGTTCTTTATCGGAAGTGATCGTTTTTGCTCCGATACCGTAAAGTAAGCCCGGAACAAGAAATACCAGACTCATCACCGCAATGATCGATGACATAAAAGGTGAGACCAGGATGTTTCCCGTCGGATTCAATATAGCCTCTTTGGGCAGTACCAACGCTAAAATCAACGCTATCACACCCAGTAATCCGATAAGAGCAAAGCGAATACCGCGTTTCTCATTCAATGAAATATCATCCACCGTTACTTCTTCATCACTGTGATACTCCCCCAAGCGCGGAATAACGATCTTCTCTGTGACCCATGTACCTAAAATCGTTATTAAAAACGTAGAGGCTACCATGAAATACCAGTTGGATGTTGGCAATACCGTATAGCCCGAGTCAATAAACCGGGCTGCCTGCGTACTGATCCCCGCAAACATCGGATCATTGGACCCGATAAGTAGATTTGCACTCCAACCTCCCGAAACACCGGCAAAAGCTGCTGCCAGCCCCGCAATCGGATGTTTCTTGAAACTCTTGAATATAATCGCTCCCAACGGCACTAAAACCACATATCCGGTAGACGATGCAATATTGGACATAACACCCAAGAAAACAACCGTTGCCGTAACCAATTTTGCCGGTGTAACCTTAACAACTTTTCGCATCAGAGCTGAAATCAGTCCCGATCCCTCCGCTACGCTCACAGCAACGATGATCGTAAACACGGTCCCCAACGCAAAAAAGCCGGTAAAGTTAGAAATGACTGTCGTAAACATATGACGGATTCCATCTGCCGCCAACAGGCTTCGGGCGACTACCGTGTTAGTGATCACTTCCTGCGTCTGGGCATTGATCATCTCATAGGTCACACTGACCCCCATGCTCTCAAACACTGCGGATAACAGAACGATGGCAACCGCCAAAAATACAAACAAGGTGACCGGATGCGGTAAGCGATTTCCGGATTTCTCCACCTTATCTAAAAAAGAGTTGATTCCTTTTTTCTTCTCCATACATATTTCTCCTTCTGAAAATATCGCTATTTTCATAGGAATTATAAACGAGTGCACTTCAAATTGCATTCGATATTATCACAAGCATTTAATAATAGCTCTCGATTATTGTCGATGTTTAAATTTTGACAAACGATCATAAAGTAAGTAAGATTCATATATACGCAAGGAGGACTTGTCATGGCAGCCATTATCTTAGTTTCACACAGTCATAAAATTACCGAGGGATTGAAGGAAATGATCGAAGAAATGACCTCAAACTCGGATAGTGTAGAAATCATTTCCGCCGGAGGAACGGATGATCTGCGTCTGGGAACCGATGCAATCAAAATCAGTGATTACATCCGTGCGTGCGCACATCATGATAACATCTATCTGTTTGCGGATTTGGGCAGTGCAGTTTTCAGTATCGAAGCAGCGATTGAGCTCATTGAAGATGAAGAACTCGCAAAAAAGTGTACGTACGTACCCGGACCGATTGTCGAAGGTGCATTTGTAGCTTCGGTTCAGTGCATGGTCGATCCAAGCAAAGAAGCCATTCTGCGGGAAGCAGAGAAAATCAGATCCGGAACCTTTCATTAACAAGCAAAAGAGCAGCCCCCGCTGCTCTTTTTAAATCCACCCCCAACACGAATGGTTATTTTTTATTTCTGGTCCGAACATCGAATACAACAGCAACAATCAGCACTAACCCCCGAACGATATATTGAACGGATATATCCATGCCTATCAGATTCATACCGCTTGAAAGTGATGCCATGACAATAGCACCGATAATCGATCCGGTTACCTTACCAATACCGCCTTTGGCACTGACTCCGCCGACGTAAGCAGCGGCAATCGCATCCAGCTCAAACAGCACGCCGGCAGTTACCGTTGCGGATCTCAATCGGGAAGCAAATAGTATTCCGGATAATGCGGATAAAAAGCCCATAGATGCAAACACAAGCAAAGTAATCTTTTTAACGCTAATCCCGCTCAGCTCAGCAGCTTCCGGATTACCCCCGACCGCATAAATATGTCGGCCGATCACTGTTTTGTTCGTTATGAAGTGGTAAACTCCGACAGTCACCAAAATAATGATCATCGTCCACGAAGCACCATTGTATGTCGCTAGTATATAAGTGATTAGCAAGATGATCGCAGAAACGAAAGCCAGCTTAGTAATCAGCATACTTGTACTCAGTACTTTAAAATTGTACCGCAGCTTATTTCTTCTGCCTCTGAGTTCACTAATGACAAACAAAGCAACACCGGCAAGACCAATCAAAAGTGTCAGAACATGAATTCCGGGAATACTGACAATATCCGGAATATACCCATTGGAAATTGCGTTAAAAAATTCATTGGGGATAATGATCGTTCCTGTACTTTGCGTTACTTGCAGTAACGCTCCTCGGAAAATGAGCATGCCTGCAAGCGTGGACACAAAGGCAGGTAATCCCATAAACGCAACCAAGAAGCCATGCCATATTCCGATCAATGTTCCTAGCAAGAGAACCACTGCAATCACAATTCCTACCGGCACGTTATATTGAACCATCATAATCGCTGCAACAGCGCCGACAAAACCGGCCACATAACCGACGCTTAAATCAATGTGACGAATAATGATGACCAACGTCATACCGACTGCAAGTACAGCAATGTACCCTGTCTGATTTAATAAATTGGACAAGTTTCTCGGGCTTACAAACAGCCCTCCCGAATAGAACGAGAAAATCAGCATGATCACAGCAAGAGCAATAAACATCCCGTATTCACGGACATTCAGTTTCAGCAATATCACAAGCTCATTAAAGTAATTTTTCAATCTGTTCATATATTTACCCTCACTAATCCGTAGCAAATTCCATGATTTGTTCTGCTGTCGTGTTTAATGCATCTACTTCTGAAGCGATGCGGCCCTGGTTCATGACATAAATACGATCACTCATCCCCATAACTTCCGGAAGTTCTGATGAAATCAGAACAATGCTTAACCCTTCGGAGACCAATGTATTTATGATCGTATAAATCTCATATTTTGCACCCACATCTATTCCGCGGGTCGGTTCATCCAGAATTAACACTTTGGGTAGTGTAAACAGCCACTTGCTCAGAGAAACTTTTTGTTGATTGCCACCGGATAAATTCTGGACTTTTTGTTCTACAGACGGTGCCTTGATGTTGATCGATTGCTTATATTCATTTGCAATATTGATTTCCAGATTCTCATCGATGACTGAACTGTGGGAAATCTCACGCAAGTTAGCTAATGTAATATTTTGCTTGATATCCTGAATCAAAATCAGCCCATTGCCTTTTCGGTCCTCCGTAACATAAGCAATCCCAGAATCAATAGCAGACTTCGGCGAGTTAAGTTTAATTCTTTTACCATCTATATAGACATCCCCCGATACCGCATACTGTAGCGGGTTACCAAACAAACTTAGTGCCAACTCGGTGCGCCCAGCACCCATCAAACCGGCAATACCGACAACTTCGCCTTGGCGCACGTAGAACGAGGCATCCTTGATGATACTTCGACCAAGCTCCCGGCTGTATGCGTTCAATCCGTCAACTTTTAACATAATTTTCCCAGGTTCCTTATGGTCTCTTTTGGGAAAAACATCATTGATTTCACGGCCCACCATGTTTTTTATAATAACCTGAGTATTGATTTCATTTCGCTGCTTTGAAAGCGAACAAATCGTTTTTCCGTCTCGCAGCACTGTGACCGTATCGGCAATGGAAATTACTTCTTTTAGCTTGTGCGAAATCATGATCGATGTGACACCATGTCTCTTAAGATCCGTAAGCAACCCTAACAGGTTATCACTTTCCTCCTCGTTAAGAGCAGCAGTCGGTTCATCCAAAATCAGCAATTTCAGATCTTTACTGAGTGCTTTGGCGATTTCGACGAGCTGTTGCTTTCCCACACCAAGATTTTTTACTTTCTCCTGAGGTTCGACCGCCAGATTTACTTTTTTAAGAAACTCAATGCTTTGCGTAATGGTTTCATTCCAATCAATAAAAGAACCACGCTTGATCTCATGTCCCAAATACATATTTTCGTAAACTGAAAGTTCCGGAATCAATGCCAGCTCCTGATGGATGATCCCGATTCCCATCCGCTCACTGTCACGGATTCCATGGAAATTCATAACTTCGCCGCTTAAAACGATATCACCCTGATATTCACCCTTTTTGTATACACCACTGAGAATTTTCATCAGTGTGCTTTTCCCGGCTCCATTTTCACCAACCAAGCAATGAATTTCGCCTTCCTTAACAGAGAAATTGACATTATCCAATGCCCTGACCCCGGGAAAATCTTTGGTAATGTTTTTCATCTCCAAAATATAGCTCATAGATTCGACTCCTTTTTTTAAGAAAGCAGTGACGGGATATCCCGCCACTGCACCAAGAAATTCTTTAACTAGTTAGGGAATGTGAAGTCGCCGGCTTGGTAATATCCGGAATCGATCAACGCAGCTCTTACATTGTCCTTATGAACGACAACGACATTGGTTTGTTTTGCAGGAACATCTTTTTTACCGTTATTATATGCACCTGTTGTCGTCGGAGTTTTACCATCCAAAACATCGACAGCCATTTTGATAGCATCGGAAACCAATGTACGGACATCTTTAAATACCGTCATCGACTGTTTTCCATCAATGATGTATTGGACGGAAGCTTTTTCAGCATCCTGACCGGTAACTAAGTAGCTGGTTACTGCCGTATCAGCAGCAAATGCATCTGCGATAGCACGAGCGGTACCATCATTGGGAGCCAAGATAAATACATTACCCTTGTCTGCTGCGGTAGCAGCGGTTAAATGAGATTCAGCTAAGTTTTTGGCTGTATTGAAATCCCAGTTTGTTGTGACTTGTCCGAGGATTTCTGACATCTGCGCACGGCTTAATGCCAATGTGCCTTGAAGTTCAACTGCTTTGGAGGAGTTTTTGATTACAAATGTTCCATCTGCAACTTTTGGCTGAAGAACTTTCCAAGCTCCTTCGAAGAATAAGAAGGCGTTGTTATCAGATGCAGCACCGGCATACAAGTATAACGGATTTCCTGTACCGGTAGCTTTATCCACTAAGAACTGAGCCTGAGCCGCTCCGACAGCGATACTGTCGAAAGTAACATAGTAATCTACTGCAGTCGTGTTGGTAATCAGACGGTCATAAGCGATGACAGTAACTCCTTCAGATTTTGCCTTTTCAACAGCTGCACCGGCTGCATCGCCGTCCTGTGCTGTAATGATCAAAACCTTGATTCCTTTAGCTAACAATGTTTCGACGTTTGCCAATTCCGTTGCTGTCGAACCTTGGCTGAACAGAATCTCTACGGAGTATCCGCTGTCCTTAAGTGCATCTTTGAATCGGGCTTCATCCTGAATCCAGCGAGGCTCATCGCGTGTCGGCAATACGATACCGATACTTACGGTTGCCTTTGCCGGCGCACAAGCGGTCAGAGCCATCAATGAAAGCAGCAATGCAACCATTGTAATGAACAATTTCTTCATGTTTTTCTCCTTTTGCATGTTATGCTGATTTTAGTATAGTTCAGTAACCGCTTTCAGAAAATTAAGAAATCTTCATTTTTTTTATGATATCTTGCACTAAATCGGTATATAGATAATCATTATCATCATTGGTTCGTTATCTTCTTATAATTTATCCAAATGTACTTTCCATCGCTGATTGAGAAGCTCAAACCTGAAATATCCTCGCCTCGAATAAGAAGCTGAGCCAGTTCAACGATCGCCTCTGCCATATTCTGAGAATCATTGAAGACAGTTCCATAAAGAAATCCAGACTCAATCTTTTCCATAGCTATATCCAGCCCGTCGATACCGATGACCGGAATCCACGTTTCAGTAAGACGGTCGATTTCCCCATTATTGTCAGAGTCTATAAAAAACCCTTTTTCAATCAGTGACTCGATTGCTCCTAAAGCCATAGCATCATTGTTTGATATAACGACTTCAATTTTCTGTCCATGCAAAGCGACAAGATTATCCATGGCTGCTTTTGCGGTTGCACGGTCAAAATTTGCAATGCTTATATCCAAAACTTCAATCGCATAACCTGATTCAATCAGTGTTTCAACAACCACTTTCGTACGCGCTTCCGCATCCTGATGACCTTGTTCACCTTTTAATATGACCGCCTGGATGATCCCGTCCCCATTTTTATCTGCAGCGTTCAGTTTCGTATCATTGCCAAACAAATCCATGATGATTTGAGCCTGTAATCGTGCTGACTCAGCCGCATCTGCGCCCACATAAAATACAGAGTCGTACAAAGCCATGTCCTGCGCTAATGGTTCACGATTAAAAAAAATGATTTTTGTGCCGTTTTTCTTGGCTTTCTCAATAATTGAATACACGCTTAACCGATCGACAGGATTGATAATCAGCAACGGCACTTTCTTGTTGATCCAACGATCGATATCTTCATTTTGAATGATTTGCGAGTTTTGTCCGTCAATCGTGGTAAGCAGAATTGCTTCATTTGTCTGATTCTGGATTCTTGCTTCAAAATCAAACATATAAGCGTCTTGCATATCATAGATAAACAAAGGAATCTCAGGTTTTTTCACTTCACACCCCAGCAGAACTAATGCAAACAGGCACAACCAATACTTCTTCATATAAGAACCTCCCAACCAATCGGTATCTTCATCGTTACCTTTGTATACTCATCAAGCTCACTTTCAATATACAAATCCGCTTGTGATCCGTAATACAATCGCAATCGCTGATAAACATTCTTCAATCCCATGCTTTCCGACTCTTTTTCTCCGCGAATCATCGCATGGATTTCATCGATCCGCTGCTGAGTCATGCCATATCCTTCATTGTAGACCTCAACGATCGTAAAACTATCTCTTTGAAAAGCCCGAATGACGATTTTGGTAAACGATTCCTCAGGTTTGATACCATGGATGATCGCATTTTCTACCAAGGGCTGAAGCGACAGTTTCAATACAAAATTATTTTCAACTTCCTCATCAATGTCGAATTCAAACCTGAACGTATGTTGATAGCGGATCTGCTGAATCAGCAAGTAATTTCGGACATGCTCAACTTCATCTTTGAGCGACACGGTATTCATTTGATCTGAAATACTCATCCTGAAAAACTTTGACAATGCGATGATTGCTCTCTCGACATCTTTATTGCGATTATTTTCACTCAACCATACGATAGAGTCTAGTGTATTGTAAAGAAAATGGGGATTTATCTGATTTTGCAAAGCAATGAAATGCGTTTTCCGTTTCTCGACCTGCTCCATCAAAACCTTTTGCATCAATCCTTTGATACGATTGCTCATGGAGTTGAAAGCATCGGCTAAAACTACTACCTCCCGCTGACCTTCCACATTGACCATTGTATCGAAATCCCCTTCCTGAATTAGATGGATATGCTCTTTCAGCCGATTCATCGGTTTTGTAATTCGCATAGAGAAAACAGCCGATGAAATTGCTATGGCAATCACAGTAATGAGGAATATCCAGATGATCCGATAGAGCGTATCTGTTTTTGTGTTTGTAATATCGTCGACATTTATAAACGTTGCAATATTCCAGCGTGTATACTTGATCGTGTTGACATTGGCAAACATTGCCAAATTACCCAAAGTTACCAGTCTGCCGCCTAAGACGATTTCATTTGCAATCTGAGCACTCTCGCATTGCTCATCAGAACATTCGGGCAATGAGGAATATATCAATTCATTTCCCTGATTGGTAATAATGATATGACCCTGACTGCCCAGGTTGGTCTGTATGGCTAAGGCTTTGAGGTTTCGGGTATCAATATCGATAAGTAATACCCCTTCCTTCTGACCTCCCTCACTATAATAATATACACTTCGTGACACCGAAAATACTTCGGTCGTACCGTCGATAACGACATCTTCAATATGCGAAGAACTGAAGTGATGAATATCCACATTGCTGCGTGCCGCCAAAAACCATGATTTCTCTGTAATATCATGCGCGATCTTCTCGTTGGTACTCGAGACGATCAGTCGGCCGCTCAAATCAAAAAGGGCAATATTCTCGATATTCTTCTCTATGTTAATAGTTGCAATAAACAGATTCTCAAGATTCAGCGTATCATTTGCTTTTGTCAAATCCAATATATATTTCTGGAGGGAATTCGATGTATTGATGACATTACTAAGGTAGTTCTCATAGTTCATGACTACCTGCTTGTTGATTTCTTTTGAAGTGCTTTCGATCAAAGCATCCGTACGGGCAAAAATCAACTGGTAAGTCAGTGCTGTCGATAATAACATGATTACCCCTACAATGGTCGTCGTAACTAAAAATATCGCACGTCCCACCGATAAATCTTTAAATCTGTTTATCATTTCGATACTCCTTCGGAGACATTCCGGTGTGTTTTTTAAAGCTGTAACTAAAATAATACACATCGTTATATCCGACACTGGTCGCAATTTCATAAATTTTTAAATGAGAATAGCGAAGCAGTTCTTTTGCCTTTTCCATGCGCAAACCAATCAGATACTTCCCAAATGTCGTATCCAGAACTTTCTTAAACATTGTAGACAAGTATGATATGCTTACCCCCAACACCTCACATAATGACTCCATGCTCAGCTGTGCATCCGCGTAATTGCTGGTGAGATAAGAAAGTGCTTCTTCCAAGATATCGTTCGCCCGGGTTACCGAGGTTAAAATGTTTGCTTCCCGAATTTCAAATACAAGCTTTTCCAAAAATGTAAACATATCCGAAAGATTGTGGTACTCAGAAAGCTTTTCGACGATATCGCCTTCAACGAGCGATTGGATTTCCACATGCAGGCTATTAGCGAACTCGATGAATATATGTGCCAGATTAACGATATAGTATTGCTTATTGAGCAAGTATTCTTGTTTCATCGAGTTATTTCGGATTAGATTTTCAAATAGCGCATGAATTTCTTTCTCAGAACCAAACTTGATGACATGGCTGATCTCATTGATCTCATCCCTGGACAGCTGCAAGTGCATACTCTTTTTGGAAGATATATCTTTGTAATATATAACTGTTCCCATATTAAGGTAATTGCTGTATGAAAGCGCTTTTTTTGCTTGGTTAATATAGGTAACAAATAACCTGAAATCACTGAAAATATCAGAAACACCAATCTTTATTTTAATATCCGAAAATTCCTTCTTGGTGAGCACGATTTCATAAAGGAAAGACTCGACCTCATCGGTATCAATGATTTCATTGTTAATGATAAATACAAGTCCATACCCCGTATTGAAATAATGCATATCCAAATAATCTGAAAATTTTTCCTTCAAAATATTTAGCAGAAATATTCTCAATTGCTCAATTTTATAAAATTCGGCATCGTGATCAATTTCGATAATCCCCAGCAAGAACTGACCGACGGAAAGGTCTATATTAAACACTTTAAATCGATTTAAATCTGATTCCGAAATCACTGTCAAATGCAGCAGTGAGTTAAACTGGTTTTCGATCAGTGCAGGCAAGTTGGCATGGTACATCCTGTCCAGACGCTCCTGATTAAATAAAGTCTGAAACTCTTCGTCCAGTTTGCTTTTCAGTTTTGTCAGAAAGTTCAGCACTTCTTTCTCAGTGATGGGTTTGGATAAGTAACTGACAACATCCAGTTCAATTGCTTCTTTTGCATACGAAAACTCGTCATACCCGGAGATAAAGGCAATTTTTGTTTTTGGATACTCACGCCGGATGATCTTCGATAATTGTATGCCATCAATAAACGGCATGCGGATATCCGTTATTACAACATTCGGACGAGTTCGTTCAATCAGCTCCAGCGCATCATATCCGTTGGCTGCCAAACCTACGATTTCAAAACCAAGATCGGTCGGGATTTTTGATACGATCCTATTCCTAACTTCTTCTTCATCATCAACAATGATCATTGTATAGTTCTTATTCATCTCTAACCTGCATTTCTGAATTCTTCTATATTATAACAAGGATTTATCAGAATTTAACAAAGAAAAAGCCGGCCAGTGACCGGCTCTGTTTAAAGTACAGACAATAAATGCTTCAACATCAGTCCGGAAGAATAACTTCCCGGATCGATGTGTCCGATCGAACGCTCACCCAAGTACGCTGCACGTCCCTTGGTAGCCATCATCGGAATGGTGGCATTGACCAACCCATCAATTGCTTCCTTGGTCAACTCGTTGTTCTTAAGTAATTCGATGGCCGGATGCCATACGTCAATCATCGTCTTCTCACCCACGGTCGCTTTCCCTCTTTTTTGGATCGCTTCCAACGCATTGGATAACAAAGCAACGATATCGCCGTTATTCAGCTCTTCTTTCCCTGCCGTATCCTTTGACATTGACAGGAAAGCCGAACCATACAACGGTCCTGAGGCACCACCGACTTTGCTTAGCATCGTCATGCCCAGCATCTTGAATTCATCACTGATCGTCTCAGCCGGTTTCGCAGCCCGTGCATCCAAATAAGCCGTTAATCCTTTGCTCATATTGAATCCATGGTCACCATCACCGATCGCATTATCCAAATCACTGATGTAATCCTTTTCCGCATTGACCTGATCAGCCCACGCCTTTAGCCAAACTACAATCCCTCCGTGATTCATAGTCTTACCAGGCGATCGTTTTCGCTTCGTCGTTGAGCAGCTCTAACCACAGCGGATTTTTCAAACGCAATACTGTGAGTGAGATCCCTTGCATTTCAATGGACGTCATATAGTCGCCAACCAGTTTCTTAGCAACAGCGATGCCATCATGCTTAAACAGATTCAATACGTCATGAGTGAACACATATTGTTCCATCAACGGTGTACCACCCATACCATTGATCAGTACGACAACTTTATCTTCTTTGGTCAGATTCAGTGCCGGTTTGATCTTATCATAGAATTCTTTGGCCATTTCAGCGGACGGACGCAGTTTGCTCTTGCGATAGCCCGGTTCACCATGGATACCCAAACCAAATTCGATTTCATCATCGGCTAAGGTGAATCCCGGCTTTCCTGCCTGAGGAACGATCGCCGGAGTCAATGCCAAGCCTAATGTTGCCATTTCTGTAATCAACACTTCAGCCTCAGCTTTGATTTCTTCTAAGGAAGCTCCGCGTTCTGCCAAAGCACCCAAGATCTTGTGAACGAGAACCGTACCGGCAACACCGCGACGGCCTTCGGTCCATGTGGAGTTTTCAACTGCGATATCATCATTGGTAATGACGGTTTCAACTTTGATATTATCCATGCTTTCGGCCATTTCTTTAGCCATTTCAAAGTTCATGACGTCACCGGTGTAGTTTTTGATGACCATAAATACGCCGGCACCCTTATCGGCTGCTTTTACGGCTTCATACACTTGGTCAGGAGTCGGAGAAGTAAAGACATCACCGCAAACAGCAGCGCTTAACATACCTTTACCGACAAACCCGGCATGTGAAGGTTCATGTCCGCTGCCACCGCCGGAGATCAAACCGACTTTGCCTTTGCCTTCGTACTTACGAGCAACGACCCGGGTATCACCGACGCGGTAAACAACATCATCGTGGGCATCGACTAAACCGGAAATCATTTCTTCAACTACATCTTCTGGTCTATTCAAAATCTTCTTCATAAGCCCTCCTTCTTGCCTGCTGGCATATTTGTATACGCTTTCATTATACTCGCGTATTGCAACCCTTTTCTACCATAACAACCGCCATTCACTTCGACAATTTTCGACCTGAAACACAATCAGGCATTCAAATCTAGAATAAATTTCTTAGAATTGGTACGATAGAGAGCCCAAACTCCCAAAGGCACCAAAAGCATCAGACTAAGTAAAAATGCATATAATACCGGCTCATTCATCCAGGCTTCCGGAAGGAAAATCGCCACGGAATTATTCACGATATGGATCACGATCGGAACCCACAAACTGCCGGTCAGAATATAAGCGATCCCCAGCACAACACCCAAAACCGAAGCATAGACTCCTTGTACCAAGTTCATATGGAACAATCCAAACAGAACTCCCTGCAAGATAAGTGCAACTTTGATATTCAAATGCCGGTTGAGCAAATGGAAAATCAGACCACGAAATAACAGCTCCTCCGCAATCGGCGCAACGATCCCGACTGCCAATAAAATCAACCACACGGGACTTTGACCGAACATTAAGGCCATGAGTTCTTCAAATCCCTCCATACTTTCCATATTCAAAATACCAACGGCTTCACTGACATTGATGATGATCTGAGATAAAAATATACATCCAAATCCCATGACCGAAGCCCAAAATATGTGGGAAAACCTAATTTGATCAAATCGATACAAAGGTTTCACTGAATGTCTTCTTCGGTAATAATAAATTCCGACGATCGCAATAAATATTAGCGCAGACAGTGTAGCCGCAATCAGAATTGCATCCGAAAAATGACTGAATATGGCGAGTCCATCTACGATTTCTATGCTGTTGATATTTCTGTACACGACCGGGATCGTAACGATGACACCAAACAGAGTCTGTAATCCCAAATAGAATCCCATCAGTCCCAATACTTGAAATACCACCCTAAACAGTGTCGACTTCGGACGTTTTAACGGAGCCCCGCACGACACACAGAAATCATAGTTATCGATGTTGATGGCGTAACATTGTTTACATTTGTATCTTTTTTTCATATTTGCCCCCATGTACAACCATTATACCACCTATGATTATAATGTTGCACTCTCAAACCAAAATCCATCCATCCACAGGCGAAACTTTCGTGATTTTCTGCACATTGCACATGTCAGATGGTACTGATATAATACAGATGACGTAATGTCATTGGGGGCATATCATGAAAAAATATCTGCTGATTTTTGTTTTATTCTTCTTGCTTGGCTGTCAGAAACCGATTGAACAGCCGACTTTTACTATGGAAACATTCCCGCGTGTCGATGGATCGACCGTTACCATTCCTTTGTCAGAAGCCATCTGCGCCAAACTGACAGGACAAACCATTGAACAAGTGCGTCCCTATATACTGCACACCAAGACGCACAGTGCTTACATCAATCTTATCGACAGGAAAACCGATTTGATTTTTGTAACTTATCCCTCGATCGATGAGTTTAAATATGCGGCAGACTCCGGAGTCGAAATGGAAATCGTGCCCATCGTCAGTGAAGCTTTCGTTTTTCTGACACACAAAAACAATCCGGTCGAAAGTCTTACCTTAAAGCAGATCCAAGAAATTTACACCGGTAAAATCACCAACTGGAAAGAGGTCGGCGGGCCGGATTTACCGATCATCGCTTACCAACGACCGGTCAACTCAGGTAGTCAGACCGGCTTTCTTGATTTGGTCATGAAAGGGCTGACCCCCATGAATCCTCCGACCGAATGGGTCATGGCCGGGATGGGCGATCTGATCGAAGCGGTCGCTAACTATCAAAATCAACCCGATTCGATCGGATACTCCTACTATTACTTCGTAGTTGATATGTGGGGCAATGAAAATGTCCGTCTGATGAAAGTGGATAATGTCTATCCGAGCAACTCAACTATTACGTCCAAGCAATATCCGATTACGACGAATTATTATGCAGTATTCAGAAAGAGCGAGCCGGCTGACAGCAATGTCCGAAAAGTCGTCAATTGGATTTTATCGGATGCCGGTCAGAAACTTGCCGAGGATTTTGGTTATGTCAAAGTTCGCTAAGCTCCTTTTTGTTCTGTTTTTGCTTATGGGATGTACAAAACCGGTTGACCCTGATCCCGATCCAGATCTTAAACCGAAACCAAAAGAAGAGGAGCTTTTTAAAAGTCCGCAAGGCAACAATGTGATTTCTCCGGTAAGTATTCCTTTCGTATACGGAAATCCTATAGAAATCATTGAGGAATACAAAGTGCGGATCAATACCTTTTCGATTTCAGGATTGAAGAATATAGTGAACGAAAACAAAATCAATGCAGCCATTTCAGAGAAGATCGAACATCTGATCAGCTACATCAATTCCGAAAAACTTCCGCCGTATCGCGGTATTTATGCGAAAATTCCCAAAGAGACCGTTGCGACCGAGTACTATATCGGAACCTACCCCACTTATAATTTTAATAATGTACTGTCCATCGCTTTTTATGGCTGGTATAGCTTTGATATAAATGGAAACTCCGAATATGTATCGTTGTCAGATGCTTTAAACTTCGACTTGACAACAGGTAATTTGTTGACGGTGAGTGATCTGTTGACCAATGACAGCAATACTCAAAAACAACTGAGTGATCAGATTGCTTTGGTCATTGCTAAAAGCCTGGATTCCGATGACTATTTTTGGGACCGTCCTTCCATAACCCTTGCTGCTCCTTTCAAAGGAATTAAGGGCAATCAAAAATTCTATATAAGCAACAGCGGATTCCATTTTATCTTCGACTATTCGAATCCGGAATTTGACAACGGATTCATGTCTGTTACTCTGCACGTCCCCTATAGCAAAGTCATGCCTTATGTGGCGATCACCCAACGGTTTACAACCACCGGTTCCATATATGAAGCTCCGATCCGACAGGCAGAGTTTCTATATCTTAACGAAGCCGCTGTTCGTGAAGAAACAAAAACTGTGATATATCGCGGTGTTAATGTGTATTCATATCGATTTTTATCCACCGATGTACCTCAGTCTTATATCGATAATTTACCCGATCCCGTTCAGCTGACTTATCAGATGATTGATGAGGTCATTGACAAATATCCCATTCAAAGCGCTTATGCAAACGTTTATGCTTCGATGGTGGGTGAATATGTCGGACTCAGCACCTACAATTCCGTTTATTCCGAAGACAATTACTATAAGCAATGGAGCATAACGTACAATGGCAAGGGAGAAGTCGTAAAATTGAGCGACCTTTTCGTCAACGGGTATTTCTACCGAAACATACTTAGAGATGAAATCAAAAAGAACTCTGGGCAGTCTGGGATCGATGACATGGAAGCACTTTTGGATTCATTGCAGTTTACCCTGGATACTGCCGGCATCAGTTTCAACGGATTTCTCCCCGCTACAGAAACAAGAGGTCCTTATAACATTGGATTTTATGTTCCCTACAGTACGTTTGGCATGGAAAACCTGACGCTGTTTAATCATGAGTAAGCCGATCATTGCCGTGACGATGCGGATCCATGGAAAACAGTACGTCGTCAATCAGGATTACATCGATGCATTTCAAGAAGCCGGTGCGATTTGTCTGCTTTTAGTTCCCCAAGGCAAGAAAGAATTGGAAATTCTGCTTGATGGAGTGGATGGGATTTGCATTCCGGGAGGTATGGATGTCGATCCTTCGCGCTATAACCAGTCAAACCGTCAAAGTGATCCCATTGAATCTGAGATCGATCAGCTGGACCTGGATGTATTGGATATCGCCAAGGAAAGAGAGATTCCTGTTTTCGGTATATGCCGGGGACTTCAAATCATCAATGTTGCCTGGGGAGGTACGTTGATACAGGACTTACCTAAGGACTTGATCGATCATACGTTCAGTTCGAAAAACAACCAACGAGACAAGGGCCATCCGATTCAAATTGAAACCGTGGGCACATTATTTTTATTGTTTGGACATGAAACCGAAGTGAATACCTATCATCATCAGGGAATCGACCGACTGGGTGAAGGGCTGAAAGTTGTTGCACGAGCCCCTGACGGGATGATCGAGGCCATCGAGGCACCGAATGTGATTGCGGTCCAGTGGCATCCGGAACGCATGGCAGAACACAGGTTATTTGAGTATTTTGTGAATATGTGTCGCAAGAATGGTTAAGTCCATTCTTTTTTAACGCAAAATTAACCTCAAATAGGGTCTAATGAAGGCGGTGTCGGTGAGCTGATTCGAAATTATGACAACGGTATTTCTTTTAATGCCAAATACGCACATAACTTGACCACTCTGATCCTGAAGATCATCGATCGCCCAGAACTGCGAGATTTCTTGCGGGTCGGCGGTAGAAATTATGCGAAAGAGCGAAGCTGGCTATCCGTCTTTGATTCACTGATGTTTGAATATCGCGTGGTCATCAAAGAAAATCAGAAAAGCAGAAGAATCGGAGCTGCCCTATACGTAAAATAAAATCAGCCGCAGCTGATTTTATTGTGCTAACATAACAGAGTTTCTACCATTGTCTTTGGCTCTATACAGTGCCTGATCAGCCTTCCGTTTCAGTTTGTCCGATTCGTCGGTATCATAGGGTGCCGATGATACGCCGATGGACACTGTCATACGGATTTCACTAGACTCATCACAGAAAATGTGATCCTCGATTTGCTGACGTATGCGACGGGCAATTTTCAGTGCCGTTTCTCTGGGGCAATGCGGTAAAACTATCGCAAACTCCTCGCCGCCGATCCGTGCGACCAAATCGTGACTCCGACAGGACTTAATCAGGATTTGGGCCAGTTCACTAAGAACTTCATCCCCTTTCTGATGTCCGTAAGTATCATTGATCAGTTTGAAATGATCAAGATCGAGCATAAGAAATGATATGGGAAGATCGCTTTGCCGACACTCTTCAAATAACTGCTCGAGTCGATTCTCAAATTCACGGGCATTAGCCAGCTCCGTCAGATGATCGGTCGTTGCATCAATTTTCAACTGCCAGTAATTGCGAATGTTGGCCATGGTGTAATGTATGTAACGACAGATAAAGTACGATGTGATCACGGTCGTACTGGTAAATAGCAGTGAGTTCAATACAAACAAGATGAAATCATCAAATATCAGATAGGATGCGATGATAATTGAAAGAACAACAATCGAATTCATCATCAGAAATTTCTTTTCTCTGCTGGCCTTTACATGGGATAATGCCCCAATCAGAAAACCGCAAATCAATATTGAAGTACTGACAATAAGTGCAATAGTGTCTGCTCCGGTTACGGACAAACGATAAAATGCAATGATCAATGAGGTTATGATCGATGAGGTAAACCCGCCATACATCGCAGAAAGATACATCACGACGAAACGGAAATCAAAAATAATGGTTCGCTGGGGATTGATCGGAACCGTTGACATCAACAGTAAAATTCCAATAAGACCTCCCAACGTACCCAAAACAAAACGTCGAATATGGGGTGAGTTATATTGGATTTTGCTTGAACGGACAAATTCCAAAATAATACTGATGATCGCAACCAAGATACAAAAATTCTGAAAAAGAGATAGTGCCATATTTCCCTCCGAACTTGAAAATATGCCTGAGTGAAGCCTTTATAAGTATACACGCAAAGTCTGAAACGTTCAATAATCATTGTAATCACTGTAATATATTTGTCTCAACACTCATTTATTACTTATGGTTGTTTTATCATTGACAATATCCAAATATGGGTATAAAATGATTATATATTTTATACAATTTAATTGCGAAAGAAGGTCAGTTTATGAGCATATACGACTACTCAGTCATGGATATTTATAAAAGCGAGGTTCCCCTGGCCGATTATCGGGGAAAGGTATTGTTGATTGTCAACACGGCAACGAAATGCGGATTAACTCCGCAATATGCTGGCCTTCAAAAGCTGTATGACAGTTATCAATCCCGGGGATTTGAAATCCTGGACTTCCCATGCAATCAGTTTATGAATCAAGCACCCGGATCCGATGAAGATTTATCCGGATTTTGTCAGTTAAACTATGGTACGACCTTCAAAACTTTCGCAAAAATCGATATCAACGGAGAATCAGCTCATCCGTTATATAAGTTCTTAAGATCAAAACAGAACAGTGACAATGATCAGGAAAGTAAGAAAGGACTTATCAGTAAAATTCTGAGCTTAAAATCATCTGCTGATACTGGTGAAATTAAGTGGAACTTCACAAAATTCTTAGTCGATCGCGAAGGTCAAGTTGTTGCCCGTTTCGCGCCAACCATCAAACCTGAAGAACTGGCATCCGCCATAGAAAGGATCCTATAACATGTCTTACGAACAACTCAAACTGAAAAGTCAGCTTTGCTTCCCTTTGTACGCTGCCTCAAGAAAGATCATCCGACTCTATAAACCCTTACTTGATCCCCTTGGCATTACGTACACACAGTTTTTAGTCTTGCTTGTTTTGTGGGAGAAAGATGAGCAGTATGTCAATGATATCGGTGAAAAACTCATTTTGGATTCAGGCACACTGACACCTCTGTTGAAAAAGCTTGAGACTGCGGGATTGATCATGCGTAAGCGCAGCAAAGACGACGAGCGCAATGTGTTGATATCGTTGACCGAAAAGGGCAAGGAACTTGAAGAAAAAACCAAGAATGTTCCGGCACAGATCGGCGTCTGTCTGACCTTACCCAAAGAAAAGCTTGGCAGTTTATATAACTTACTTTACGATTTTATCGATATGGATACAGAATCAGAAGAATGCATAGAAAAAGAAGGCGAATAATTGCCTTCTTTTCAGTCTATGAAGATTTTGACTGTATCGCCTTCTGCAGACTCTACATTAACAATCTCACCGGTTGCACCCTCTTCAATCGCAGCCATGATCATATCGACATCGACACCCTTCATATCAACAGGATTTCCGTCGATTTTTAACTGGTTGGAAAGATTGAGACCTGCTTTGACCAAGGAAGTCGGAACATTGATTCGAACGACATCACCTTTTGCACTGTCTACAATGACTCTCAGCATTTTTCTGCCACCTGCCGGATTGACATTGATGACCGGAGCCACCGGGGGAGTCGGGGCATTCTGTAATCCCAGTGCTTCCAATAATTTGATTCCATCTTCAACGGTGATCGTACCGTC
>DDYT01000058.1 GCA_002348095.1 Erysipelotrichaceae bacterium UBA2227
TGAAACGAACTTCATGGTCAGACGACGTGTTTTCAAAGACTGAAACTCCGCGTCCAGACGTGCCAGCTCCGCGGCCAGCAATTGGTAATTGTCTTCAAATCTTTTGCGCTCTTCCGGATAATTTTTGATCAGCCAGTCACGAATGTTTTTGGCCATGGATGTTGTCGCAATCGGATCGATCCAAAGGATCGGATCTTTCCCGTAGATATCCACCTTGTCAAATTCCATTCCCTCGTAGTATTTCGATTCCAAAACAACTTCATTGTTACCCACATACGCGGTCGTATACCGCTTGAACTCATAGATGACCGAGGTCGAGGCCAAATCAACGATTTCGATGCGGGACTTACGGATATCCGAAATATAGATTTGAAGATATGGCTCAAGCTGGCCCATCGTCATGACGACAGACGCCTGTTCGATCAGCTTCATATAGTTGTCTTTGATGGATGCACGTTGGATGATCGGTCCGCTGCTTAAATCACATACCTCGACAAAATCACCGCCAATCCGCCGTACGAGGTATTCAACCGGATATACGGTCGTACAAATGACCGGCTTCGATGTACGGCAACCGCTCAGGGTGGATGCAAGTATGACCAGGATCCACAAGTATCTTATTTTTTTCAAGGTCAATCCACCTTTCTGAGGGAAATTATAGCATAAAAAATCCATTTGGAGGCGATGTTAGCAAATAAATGTTTCATTAGACCACTACTTTAGCCGATACCAAGAGACACGCTCTTTCTTTCGCTGTTTTCGTTGCTGACTGGCCAAAACATCCTGCCGGATTTCCAGCCAGCCGATCACCAGCAATATGACTGGGATGTTTCCCAGTATGGTAAGAAATACCCGAGTCGTCAGCCAGGTCGGAATGTGAATGATCGTAAATCCCTGAATCAAAGCCAAACCGTACAGTGCTCCTTCGCGAACAAAAATCAAAAGCATCCCCAGCATGATCCGCTCAATGATGCTTTCAGATAAATGTTTTGACCAGATCCGAACGATAATCACCACGATCACCATGGATAAAGCATAATCAAACAACGCGTTATAGAGCATCAGATCAAAAATCAACCCTGCAAAAAAAGCCCAGAAGACCGCCTTGCCAAAAGGCTCATCGATCATATTGAAAGCAATATAAATAAGCGATGCGGCCGGGATAAAACTAAGCGTGACAGCGGAGTGATCGACTTGAAACAAAGCCATCAGAATCAAATCGACGGTCAGCATGGCCGTAAAGAAAAGAACGGACATCATGGTATCGGCACTTCCTGCGCATAATCGACCACAAACACATAGTCAAACGATTTAAAATCAGCAGCTGGGGTTACGTAAATTTTCATCCCGATGGCGTTGACAAGCTGTTCGACTTCGGTTACGGTTCCTACCAGCAATCCGGCCGGAAACACCCCACCCAATCCGGAAGTAATGACGGTCATGTTTTCCAAGACCGCGGAGTTTGTATCCAAAAGCTGAAGAACATAAGCTCTCCGATTGGGATCGTATCGGTCCAAAACGGCTTCGGCACTCGTTGCCGGTGAGAGCTGAATCTTTACGGACACTTTATTTTGTACGTCCTGAGTCGTCAGCAGGCGAACGACGGCTGAGTGCTCGAAAACATCCGTAACTTTACCGATCAGCCCTTTGGTCGTAATGACCGCCTGATTGACTTTGATGCCCTCGGCTTCACCCTGATTGATGACCAAAGCATGATTGAAAGTATCGAAACTGCGATAGATGACTTTGGCACTTTTCAATTCAAATTCATTGGCAGCGGTTTTTATGCCGGCCAACTCTTTGAGCTGGGCAATCTGCCGATAAGCTTCTTCCAATTCGGCCTTATATAAGGCCAGCATATCCAATTGAGAACGATAATAATCATTTTCCTGTTTCAGTTTCCAAAAAGAAGTCAGATCATCACCAAAATTTATCAGTGATCTGATCGGGTTTTCGATCAGAGTATATCGCAACATGGCAAAGAACCCATACCCTGCGATTTGTGCACCGGCGACGGGTTGGGCTACTTTGACTACATTTAAAAGAAAGGAAACGGCCATGACGATGGCAATCAATACCATCAATATACGTTGAAATAAAGTCAATCGCTTCATTGAATCACCAATACCATTATAAAGCCATTGACCGGCGGTTTCAATCAACAATCATTTTTTGTCTCAATGAACAATATCCCTGATTGGTGATGATCAGATGATCGAGCAGCGGAATTCCCATCATTGCACCTGCTTCCATCAGCATTTGTGTCACCTCCATATCCTGATCACTTGCTTTCAATGAACCCCCCGGGTGATTGTGTACCGCAATCAATCGTGATGCGCTGTTTTCAACGGCTTCTCTAAAGATTTCCCGGGGATGTATGATGCTGCGATCCAGGGTACCGATAAACAGTGTCTTGCATGCCAATATCTGATTTTGGGTGTTGAGATAAACGACCAGAAAATGCTCCTGATTCTTGTTGCCGATTTCACTTTTCAGCCAATCGACCAAAACATCCGGTCGTTCGACGATATTGGTGTTGGGTAAATCACTGCGCAGAACCCGTTTGGTCAGTTCAAATACAGCCAGCAGTTCTGAAGCTTTCGCTTCTTTGATTCTCGGGATCGTCATCAGCTGATACAAAGACAAGCGCGGAAGGTTGACGATTCCTTTACTTATCGTCAGGATCCGTTGCGCCAAAGATAAAACGGAATCACTGCGGGTGCCGCTGCGCAAGATCAGAGCTAAAACCTCAGTGTCACTCAGCGATTCCATCCCCATCCGACGTGCTTTTTCTCTCGGACGCTCATGCGGCGGAATGTCCGCCATTTTCGAAATTTCTCCTAATTGCCCCATTGGGCAGTCAGTCCGGGAATCGTAATGCGGCCGTTAGCGGAAAACAGGATTTTAATGATGGCGGCTATCCCGGCCGCAACGGCAACATATCCCAACAATACAGTCGCAGATACCATGTGCACTCCTCCTTTCCCTACTAGATACTGAAATAAAAAGAGATTTCCTATTTCGAGGACATCTCTTTTTTCAATTCTCCCAATTGCCGGATCATCTCATCAGCCAACGCAACGATCTTTTCACTGTCGATTGACTGATCCCACTGAACGCATTCAAGAAGCTCACTGCTCTTAATCGCAATCGAAACGATTTGATCATGGTTTTTCGTCATATTTTCACCCACAAATATCATAGCAGATATCAATAGTCTTTGACAGTCGCTCATGCAACATATAAACTGATATCATAAGGGAAAAGGAGAAAATTTCCATGAATTATGCAGATCAGAAAGTCAGCGTCAAGGAAAAAATGTCCTTTGGTCTAGCCGGTCTGGGCCAGAATATGATTTATAATTTTTCTGCGACATACATTATGATTTTTTACACCGATATGATGAAACTTTTACCGGCAGCCGTCGGTACGCTGATGCTGGTAGCGAGGGTATGGGATGCCGTCAATGATCCGATCATGGGTTCGATCGTCGACAGGACACGGACCAAATGGGGCAAACTGAGACCCTATCTGTTTGCTGTACCGATTCCGATGGCCGTCTTTACGATTTTGACTTTCTATGTTCCGGATCTGTCGATGGGGATGCGATTATTGTATGCTTATGTAACTTACATTGCCTGGGGGATGATCTTTACTGTTTCCGATGTTCCTTTCTGGGGACTTTCGGCAGCGATGAGCCAAGATCCCAAGGAGCGGATGAGTATCGTTTCCTTTGCCCGGATTCTGTGTAATCTTGGGATGGCGGTTTCAATCATCGTTCCGCCGCTGATCATATCTGCCTACGGCGGCGGTGAACTGGGTTATCTGATATCGGCCGCACTGATGGCGGTTTTCGGTGGCGGATTGTTCTTTTTAGCCTTCTTTAACACCAAGGAACGCGTAACGGATTACGGCGAAAAAACGACCCTTCTGGGCAACTTTGATCTGATCAAGAAAAATAAACCGTTGGTATTGCTTCAGACATCCCGGATGCTTGGCGCTTTCCGTATGGGACTGGGTGCCGCTGGGATCTACTTTGCCAAGTACAACCTGGGGGATGAAGCATTCTTTACCCTTTTGGGAGCGATTCTGATTTTCTCGATGATTGCCGCTATCTTCTTTACACCGTTTTTATATAAATTTTTCAGCAAGAAACAGTTGTATAACGGATCACTGATTTTCGGTGCACTCGCTCACCTGCTTATGTTTATCCTGGGGTATGGAAACATGCCGGTCGTGTTCGGTTTGCTGTTTTTAGCCGGGATGGGATTGGGGATGAACGATGTCGTCATGTACGCCATGGTTGGTGACAGTGTTGATTATCTTGAACATAAATCCAAAAAACGGGCCGAAGGAATATGTTTCTCCGTTCATACCTTTACGACCAAACTTCAGACCGCCTTTGCGACCTTTGCGATCGGTTGGGTACTGACCCTGACCGGATTCATCGAAAATATCGCTCAAAGCGCAACTGCACTTAACGGTATTTTCTGGCTGATCAGTCTGCTGCCGGCCATTGCCAGCGTGCTCAGCCTGATTCCGATGTTCTTCTACGATTTTACCGAAAAACAGCATAAAGAAATGCTGGCAGAAATGCACGGAGCCCAGTAAAAGCAAAAACCGCAAATTGCGGTTTTTTAGTCTTCAATTATCGCAAATACCCTTGACAGAGCACCTTCGGCATCAATGCTTATCGGTATGGCAAACATCTGAAACTGCCGGTTCACAAGTGATTCGCAGTTGCAAAGATTTTCTGCGATCAATATGCCGTGTTCAAACAGAAGTCGGTGGACCGGATAAGGGGCATGATCGACCGATGGCATATCCACAGCAACCAACTTTACCTCTTTTTCGACCAGCAATTTCGCACATGATTCACTGAGTGTCGGATGATCATCATAGGCTGAAGTACCGAAGTATTGCGACCAACCGGTAAGAAAGATTACGATATCATCTTTTTCGATCGGATACTGCTCGATATCGCTGATATCGATCTGCGCTTTATTGCGCACATCGACCAAAACGCTCCGGCCGATGCATCGGTTTAAATGCACATCAAGGATCATCGTTTCATCTTTGCTCAGATGCGAAGGTGCATCGATGTGGGTTGCGATATGCATGCTGCACGTTAAAGATGACAGCCGATACCCGTCATTTTCCCAGGTTTTTTCACGGACGATTTCAACGTCTCTATCTCCCGGATACACCGGCATTGCATTTTTGATTGGATGGCTCAAATCGATGATTTTCATAGATAACACCTCACTTCAGTTCATTGTAACATAAAAAAACCGCCGAAGCGGTTTGATCATTCAGGCAAAATCAGATTGAGCAATACTCCGGCTATCGCAGCCAAAGCGGTACCCGACAATGTAGCCAGACCGACCAGTTTAAAGGCTGCTCCACCCAGTCCTAATACCAGCATCGTTGCTGCGATGATGATATTGCGAGTTTTTGAGAAATCAACTTTCTCATCGATCAATACACGTAATCCGTTGGATGCAATGAAACCATACAGCAAAATCGACATACCGCCAAGTACAGCCCACGGAATCGTGCCGATTAAAGCGGATATCTTACCGATGAAACTGAGAACGATTGCGATGATCGCAGCTCCGCCGACGACCCATACGGAAGCCACTTTGGTCAGACCGACGACACCGGTATTTTCACCATATGTCGTATTGGCCGGACCGCCCAGCAAAGCCGATACGGAAGTAGCGATACCGTCACCGATCAGCGTATTATCCAGACCGGGATCTTTTAAGAAGTTTCTTCCGCAAATCTTACCTAAAACGGTATGATCGCCGATGTGTTCGGAAATCGTAACCAAGGCGATCGGAACGATGACCCAGGTTTCAGTTCCGAAGTAGAACTGATACTGACCGAACAAACCATTGGTGCTAAATGGCAATAGGAACTGCGGGAAACTTAACCAAGCCGCCTCACTGACGGCCGTAAAATCAACGATACCTAAGGCCAAGGCAACGACATATCCGCCCAAAATACCAATGATAAACGGAACGATTTTCAAGAATCCTTTGGCGGTCGACATGATCGTCGCTGTGATCACAAACGTGGTGATCGCAGTCAGCATGACTCTCCAGTCCCCATTGGAAGTAAATCCGGCCGAGCCGACCGCGACACCGGCTAAGCCCAAACCGATGATCATGATCATCGGACCGATGACGATCGGCGGCAGTAATCGGTCGATCCATCCTTTACCGATGGCTTTGATGACAAATGCAACGATGACATACACCAAACCGACCAAAATCAAGCCGGTCTGTGCGGCACTGAAGTCTCCGCCCATGGCATCCCTGGCAATCTGAACGGCTGTAATATAAGCAAATGAAGATCCTAAGTATACCGGGACTTTGGCTTTGGTCGCAACAATGTAAATCAGTGTTCCGATACCGGAAGCAAACAAGGCAACTGAAATCGGTAATCCGGTCAGAATGGGCACCAGGATGGTCGCACCAAACATGGCGAATACGTGTTGGAAACTCAATACGAACCAACGGCCGACGGGAGGCTTGACACTGACATCATACAATAAACCCTGCTGAATCTCTAAATCTGTTTTTTCCATAAAATTTTCCCTTTCTCTGCATAGGCCGTAAAAAAAGGACTTCATAGAAAAGTCCTTTTGTGTATGCTCTAAGGGGTTACTTGAAATTCGCTCCTTGATGACCTCACGGGATCAATTTAAAGGACCTATGCTGTGGTTATTATATCACACAAGAAGCGATGTGCAAGTGAAATCTCAGATTTATTCCAGAACCGAAATAACGGTCGGATAGAATGTTTCTTCGATGAATTTCTTAACAGCCGCCGAGGACAGTGCCTGAATCAGTATCTTCGTTTTTTCGGCATTTTCTTTGCCGGTCTGTACAACGATGATATTCGCAAATGTCTGAGCGGCAATCGAATCTTTGTCTTCAGTCAGCAAGACAGTGGACGCAATGTTTGCTCCAAGTGCATAGTTTCCGTTGATGACGGCAAAATTGACATCGACCAGTGTCTGAGCAAGCAAGGCGGCTTCAATTTCGACAAACTGAAGATTGTATGGGTTTTGATCGATATCCAACGGAGTCACATTGGCATCCGAAGAACCTTTTAAAGTAATATAGCCGTTATCAGCCAAAAGACGCAAAGCGCGGGCTTCATTGGTCGGATCATTGGGGATCGCAACGGTTGCCCCACCGGCTTTTAAACCATCCAGCGTTTTGGATTTTCCCGGATACAGGCCCAGCGGTTCAAAGTGAACGGCTAATACTGAAGATAATTTCGTGCCTTTTTCGTTATTGAACTTCGTCAGATACGGAACATGCTGGAAGTAATTAGCATCCAAATCCCCGGCATCCAATGCCGTGTTCGGCAAAATATAATCGGTAAACTCTACGATTTCCAAAGTATAGCCCAGTTTTGCGACTTCGGCTTTGGCCACTTCCAGAATCAGTGCATGGGGGGTTGGAGAAGCGCCGACTCTGATGACTTTGTCCTCTTTCACTTGAGAACTTGTGCATCCGGTCAAAACAAGCAATACCAAACCAATCAAAATAATAACTTTTTTCATTTTTCTCTCCTTTTTCCTAAAAAATTTAGATTGACTACCATCTTCCTTCATTCTCATCACTTACCGTCCGCCCCCGTTGGGCGTTTTTGGAACGTATCGCTCCTTCTTTCATCTCATTGCTCTTCAATGATGCCGTGACAGTAGCCGGCTCGTGTTAGGACAGGGTTAGCAGTCTGTGAGGAAATCGTTAAATATTCATGCTGATAATCGGCCTGAAAATTGCAAACGCAGATGTCAGTTACAGTCCTGTTCATCTCCTAATGGAATCCTCATAAAATCCTAACAAAGGGGGGGCATTGTAGTGTCATCACATACCGGCTAGGACCCCTATCGGGTAGAAGCCAAAACTCGAGTCAAGGAGATGCAAAATGAAGATGCAGAAAAGTTTG